>CAMWVO010000099.1 GCA_947177695.1 uncultured Clostridia bacterium | reverse complement strand
GTTCAATGTTACCTGTGAAAATCAGCGGCGTGCGGACGAACGCATTCCGATAATGCTTGAGCTTCCGTTTAAGCACAAGGGCATTATGTGTGCGCCGCTTATCGGATCGGTGTCAATAGCGGAATATCTTCCGAGCGGACAGATCGAGCAGGTGCTGTGCGACGGTGAGAATTATAACGGCGCGCGTCCGTGCCGTTATGAATGGGTGAAGTCCCTGCATGACGAATGCGCGGCATATAACGTTACCTTTGTTTTTTGCAGCACGGGACGCAGGTTTGTAAAGGACGGCAGGCTGTACAAAATCGAGGACAGCGCTCTGCGCAGTGAGCAGGCGTACAGATCGGGTCTGAGCTTTAAGGGCAGACCGATCGAGTATAAGCTTACCGACGAATGGGGATATCCGATCTCACATGATGAATTGTATAAACCATACTTCGGCGAACGGTGCCGAAATTGCGGAATGCGGCTGACCTGCAATGGGTGCAGCAGATGCGGGAAATGCGCGCGGGCTGAAACGGCGGTGCTTTCGGAGGGTCATGGGGCGCAAGATTGACATTTTTCCGGGAGCGGACTTGCATAGAAAGGAGCATAATATGAAGTACACAAAATTAGGAAGATCGGATCTGACCGTGTCCCGTATCTGCATGGGCTGTATGGGCTTCGGAGCAGCAGGTGAGGGACAGCATTCGTGGACTTTGGACGAGGAACATTCACGGGAGATAATCAAGAGAGGCATTGAGCTCGGCGTGAATTTTTACGATACGGCGATCGCCTACCAGAGCGGCACCAGCGAACAGTATGTGGGACGTGCGCTGAAGGATTTTGCAAAGCGCGATGATGTGGTCGTTGCCACAAAGTTCCTGCCCAGAACGCAGGAGGAAATAGATGCGGGCGTGTCGGGACAGCAGCACATTGAAAAAATGGTAAACAGAAGTCTGCAAAATCTGGGAATGGACCATATAGATCTTTATATCTACCATATGTGGGATTACCAGACGCCGCTTTACGACATTATGGAGGGACTGTCCAATGCTGTAAAGGCGGGAAAGGTACGTTACATCGGAATTTCAAACTGCTACGCGTGGCAGCTTGCCAAAGCGAACGCTCTCGCGGAGAAAGAGGGTTTTCCGCAGTTCGTATCCGTTCAGGGACACTACAACCTGATCTTCCGCGAAGAGGAGCGTGAGATGACGCCTTTCTGCTATGAGGAGAATATTGCTCTCACACCGTACAGTGCTCTTGCAAGCGGCAGGCTTTCCCGAAAGCCCGGAGAGGACAGCGAGCGGCTTCGGCAGGACAGCTACGCAAGGTTTAAATATGACGCCACAAAGGGGCAGGACGAGGTAATAATCCGCCGTGTGCAGGAGATCGCAGAAAAGAGAAATGTCACCATGACGGAGGTGTCCCTTGCGTGGCTGCTGACAAAGGTCACCTCTCCCGTGGTGGGGGCAACGAAATTCCACCACATTGAGGGAGCGGCAAAGGCTGTGGAGCTGGAGCTGACGGAGGACGAACTTCATTACCTTGAAGAACCGTATGTGCCTCACCCGCTTGCAGGAGTTATGGCGCAGAACAAGCCCGAAACGTCAAAGAAAAAGCACGTATGGTCTGCGGGAGATCAGAACATTTAACATAGCGAAAAAATGTCTGCTGTACAAAAATGCAGCAGACATTTTTATTTTAATTCACGGCTTGCCGCTGTAAATATTTTTGATATCGGAACTTACGGACAGAAACATTAAAGATCTATCCGAATGATCAGAGCGTCGCCTAATTTGTCTCCTGCTTTTAGTATCATGTCTGTTTGGATGAATCCGTAATCTTCAATATAACATATGGCAGAGACCTTTAAATAGTCGATGTCATAATAATCATTACCGCCGTCCACGATGTCATATACCCGCAGGACTTTAATATCCGTAAGTTCATAATAAATGGCATTATATTCGCCGAAATCCGCTGCAAGAAATTCATATGCGGTAAGATATGTGTCCTCTGCCGTTTCCGCTGCCTTGTTATAATATGTGTCGTAAAAGCTTGCTGCCGCATTATCCTCGTCAAAGACATAATAATATTTAAGGGCAATTTCCATTAACTCTTTCTTGCTCTCGGGTACAGTCTCGGGATCGTAATCCTCGGGCAGGCGCAGCTCGGTTTTTATTAAGCTCGGGTTTATATTTTCAATTATCTTCATATCTTCGGGGTCGTCTTTTTTATAATATGCTATATTCTTTTGTTTAAAATTAAACGCAGTATATCCGTCGTCTCCATGCGGACATATTATTAAATCTGTTGTAAGATATTCATTTTCATCAAGAGCGGCAAGATGCAGAAATTCCTCCTCTGTGGTATTAACAATATCCATACCCGCCGCTACATACTGTGGAAAATATTTTCCGTAGTTACCGAACAATCCCAACGTATCTATTGATGTAACTTTACATTCCTCGGGAGACGGTTTCTTTGTATCGGCGGCATAAATTACTCTGTAAAAGCCCATGCCGTTTTTCATAAGTATTTCCGCGCCGGAATATTGAGCTTTCTTCTCGTCATAACTTCCTACAAACCTTCTTGTCTCAAAGTGTTCCTGAATATCCGCAAGGGTACACGGAAAATCAATTTTTATACCGTCAATATAAATATAAGAAAGGTCTTCTGCCGTTATCGGCGCAGGTTCTGTACGCATTGCTTCGGCGGGGGCTTTTGCCGTCGCGGCGGGAATTTCATAACCAGCCGCCGTAAGCCCCGAATTTTTTTCAGCCGCTTTTTTGGTGTAATTATAATCGTTAAGGTCGGACAAAAGGCTCATGGAATGAAGTATTCCGAAAAATATCAAAACCGTTAAGCCTGCCGTAAAAAATTTATATACTGCTTCTTTCATGATATCACCCGCTTATTTATAATTCATTATATGTTCGTATAGAGCCTGTAAGAAAATTCACATCATCTCCCTTTATGCCGTATGAAAGCTCGATCATCCTGTTTCCGTCGGTATAGCGTAAAGTGCATATACCCATATCATTAAATTCATTTCCCTCGCCGAGAAAATTTTTTATCTCGCCGATATCGAAGCGGATATCGACCTGTCCGCCAAGCAAAACAGGCTGGAAATGCAAAAGGTCGAAGATAAACTCGAAAATAATTCCCTCTTCAATGCTTTGACCTGCTTCACAGACAATGGATACCCTTGCCACTTTTATCTCTCTGTCATAATACAGAGACATATAATGTCTTTCCAGACCTGCGCCCCGATTTTTTTCGGATTTATTTTCGGACAGGGGAGCATATTCTGAATCTGAACCGCTCAGTTCAAATTTATCGGGCAGTTCGGAGACTTTCATGGGAACGCAAAGCCTTGCCCCGAGCATCTCAATGTCGTTGAAAGCAGACTCAAAGGCGTCTTTGTGAGCGCTGTCAATATTTTTCATGCCCGAATCGTTAAGAGCTGTCATATAAACGTAAGAAAATATGTCGTCCACCCAATCCTCATCTTTTAAACTGTAATCGCAGCCAGAAAAAAGCATTGCCGAAACCGCGCACATAAGAAATACCATAAATAATTTCTTTTTCATATCAGCCGCCCCTCCTTTTTTCAACTGTTGTCTCGGAAAGCTTTATCGACAGTGCAAAAAACGCCGCCGCCAGAATTATGTTGAAAAGCACGGCGGTAAACACGCTTCTCTGAATAAATACGGGAATATACAGCAAAACCATTGCGGGAGTAAAATTCATAATGCTTTCGAGGAAAATACTTCCCGCCATAACAGCCGCAAATATCACAAGCAGTATCATCACTAAAGCGCTTCCCGCGTAACGGCGCAGTCCGCCGAGAAAATAGCCGAGGAAAAACAGCGCTTCCGCGAAAAAGAACAATTCTATGATATCTGCGGGAATATTTCCGCCCGAAATCATTCGCGTATATGCAACCGTCCGAATAAGCTCCGCAAACGATATCCACAAATGGGTACTGGTACACATTACAATAACGCTGACCGCCGATACAAGCAGGCATATCACCGCGGAGATCACCCCTGCGGATATTACCCTGTTTCTCCTTGACACAGCGTTCGCCGTACAGAAAGCGTTGTGCCGCTCGAAAAAGGACATACCCGAAAGCATTGTCAGCAGCAGAGGCAGCATATCTGTTCCAGCCACAAAATAAAAGCGTTCTCTTATAATGTACAACGCCGCCGCTGTAAGAAGCTCTACCGCAAGCAGGATAATAATATATTTCCTCGCCAGAAGCAGCGAACATACAATCGTGTTTTTTAATCTGTCGGTCATTGACTTGTTCCTTCCTCTCCGCAATTATTTTTTGCCAGGTAATTTTTACGAATCCTTTTGATGCGTTTTTTACTTGAGAATTGTTTTGATCCAAGAATTTCAACACTCGCGATCGTTATTAAAATAAATGTAATCATCATATCGAAAAACAATACACTTATATCACTCATATCTATGATTTCCTCTGCCAAAGACGGAACAAAGTACAAAAATATGATCGGATTTGTTAAAAAACCTACAATCAGAACCAGCAGTGTAGTAAAAGCTAAAATATAATTCAGGGTCATATATTCCAATTTCAAATCCGTTTCGTCAACAGCAAACGCCAAAAGAGCCAAAAGTACTGCTGCAACAGCATAATATATAAGCGTTTTCTTTCTGCCATATCTGAAGCATTGCATGATATAACAGCCCGTAATGAAAAAGCAGTAATAATATACCGCCATAAGCGCGAAAATCATCAGCAGGGCGTTCATTGTATATGGAGAAAGCGTCTGCGGAATATCTTCTTCAAACGTCCGTACATAATCTCTTATAATGCCCCGAAAGTAAGTGTTGTCAGCTTCAAACCGAGTTGTTATGATACCTCCGTAAAGCGGCTGCATAACAAGCTTTGCAGTAAGCAGGTCAGCCGCCGCAAATACTGTTGAAACAAATACCGACAGCAAAGAAAATATTGCCGTCTGCTTTGTACACGAAATATTGTTTGCGCTGCACATTTTCATATAGCGGTAACATATCGCCATAGACGCCGCCATAAGCAGCCAGGGCGTTGCAATATCCGCTGCAGTTTTAGTATAATCATAGTAATACCAGCTCCATTCAGGTTCTTCACCTGATATATATACGGCGTAAATCCCGTTTATAATAAGCCATACAACTCCCGCAAGAGCGATAACAACTCCGCAGGAATACCAAAATATTTTCCCCGTACCGACAGTCCTTTTGATATTCATATTTCAGACCCCTTTCTGCCGCCTACTTTTCTTCGGGCGCGCCGCCTGTAAGATAATAGAAAAGCTGCTGCAAATTCACCGTATCAAGGGAAAGCCCCTCGGGAACGTCGCTTTCGGAAAAATCCTCCGCTTCAAACACAGCCTTTTTGAACACGCCCATGCTCTCTGTGCAGATAACGCTTCTTCCCGACATGAAAGCGTCAACCGTCTCCGCCTTGCCCGACACTGCCGCATAACGGCTCATAAGCGTTTCGGTATCGCCGTCAAGAAGTATTTTTCCGCCGTGCAGTATCATTGTCCTGTCGATAAGGTTCTGTATCTCCTCGATAATGTGAGTGGAAATTATAAAGCAGGAAGTGCCGTCAGCCATTTTCCGAGCCAGCGTTTTGTAGAAAAGCTCGCGCTGATTAACGTCAATTCCGAGAACAGGCTCGTCAAGGAAAACAAAGTCCGCATTGGAAGCAAGTGCGAGAATTACTTTGTAGATTGTGTTGTAGCCCGTGGAAAGCTGCTTCAGACGCTTTTTCAGGTCAAGCCCGAACATCTCCGCGGTTTTCACGGCGTATTCCATATCGAACCTGTCGTACATTGAGTCCGTTATGGAAAATATGGTCTTTACCCGAAAATTAGAGGGATAGAGAGTGCTGTCGTTCATGCAGAAAAGCCTTGACATAAGCTTGTCGTTGTTGTCCATAAGCTGACCGTCAAACATGATAGCGCCGCTTTCTCGTTTGCACCTTTGCATGATAATATTTATCAGCGTGGATTTTCCCGCGCCGTTTCTGCCAAGCAGACCGTAGCTGTGTCCCTGTTCAAATTTTACGGTAAGGTCGTCAAGAATGGTCTTTTTTCCGTACCTCTTTGTAACGTTTGCAACAATAAGCTCACTCATCGTAATATTCCCCTTTCATCATTTCAATAAGCTCGTCAAATTCTATCCCCAGTTTTTTTGCTTCTGCGGCGGCTGTCTTAAGGTATTTCCCGCAGAATTCACTGTGCCGCCTTGCGCGAAGCTTTTTTACCGCTCCCGACGCAACGAACATTCCCACGCCCCGCTTTTTATAGATAATGCCGCTGTCGGTAAGTATGGCAATGCCTTTAAGAGCGGTCATGTGGTTTATCCTGAAATTTGCGGACAAGTCTGCTACCGACGGTATCTGCGCTTCCTCGGCAAATGTGCCCGCAAGTATCTCGTCCTCGATCCACTCGGCAAGCTGTATATAAATCATCTTATCGCTGTTTTGTGACAAATTCATCGGATCTTCACCCTCTGACAAGTGGTATAGTGATATATACCACAGTATTACTTTGATAAGCATTATAGCACACCGCAGGACTGTTGTCAATACCGTAACGGAAAAAAATTACGGAGATCAATTTTGGAAGATAAATTTTGATTTTACGCGACTAACGGTTGGGACGTTCAGGCGGCGAAGCCGCCGACTATAGCTGGTCCAGCTGAGCCCAGCTGGCGAGGTTTCCAAAGGGCGAGGAGCCCTTTGGTCGCCGCCCGCAGGCGGCGAAATCCCCTCCTGCGCCCGCAGGCGCATTCCCACGAAACGGAGCAGGAGGTGAGAAACGGCGAGAGCCGTTTCGAGGAGGGGCGA
>CAMWVO010000098.1 GCA_947177695.1 uncultured Clostridia bacterium | reverse complement strand
CGGTAACGGCAAATGTTACAAATATGTCCCTTGAGGAATTTGAGACCGCTGTAAAGAAGCTTAAATCCATGCTTGACAACGGCGTTATTTCCGAAAGCGAATTTGCCGTTGAAAAGAAAAAACTGTTCAAGCTGCTTTATTGATCAGTACGCTGCAAGTGCGCAGCAATGCCGCACATAAATAAATTTTGTGTGCGGTCGTCTGTGCGTTTGCAGGGTTACACCGACAGCAGGATCGGCATAGGATATAATCGCGGCTTATTAGGATGGGGAGAAAACGGTCTTTCGGCGGAGGCTGAAATCCTATGCTGATCCCCATAACGACCAGGTCGTGTGTAAAATTACCGAATGGTAATTTTTTATGACGTGGCGATGCCACTTATTGAAAAAACCATGGAGGCACATTTATTTATGTCACTTAACAGTTTTAACGAATTTGAAGAAATGCACAGATCCGTACTTCAGGAAATATGCAACATCGGTGCGGGCAACGCCGCTACCGCCGTGTCTCAGATGATATCCTCAGCTACGGATATCTCCACGCCGCAGGTAAAGATACTTGCTCCTGCGCTGGCGGGAAAGATCGCCGATATGCACAGTAACGATGCTGAAGCTTTTCTCATAAAGCTTAACGGGGATATGACGGGCGCGGTTCTGTTTGTGTTCCCGTATGTGTTTATCAACAGGCTTGCGGAAACCTTTTTCCCCGGTGTCTCTATACAAAAAAAGGAAGATATGGACGAAATGAGTACTTCGGTTGTGCGCGAGACCGTAAACATCGTCTCGGCGGCGTATGCGAACAGCTTTTCGCTTATGTCGGGCATGACCGTGGACATTTCCGTTCCCGAAAGCGTCAGCTCTCCGTCGGCTGAGATCATTTCCATCTGCGGCGCGAATGCGAACTCCATGTGCTTTGTAAACAATTCCATCGAGATCACTGACTGCCACAAGGCGTTCAGCGTGCTGTTTTTCCCTGAGCTTAACACTATCAAGGACTTTATGGGTAAGATCGGCGTTCCGTGCTGATATTTATTTACAACCATTTTATAAAAATAATGAGCCGCTCAATAAACGAGCGGCTCAAGTTCTTCAAGACGATATGGAGTTTTCTGGTAAACGCAGTAGTTCAGCCAGTTGGAAAAAAGCAGGTTCGCGTGGGAGCGCCAATTGAAATGGGGCGGCTCCGATGGGTCATCGTATGGAAAATAATGCTTTGGCACATCTATCGGAAGACCCTTGTCCTTGTCGCGGAAATACTCGTTTGCAAGGGTGAAGCGGTCGTATTCCAGATGTCCCAAAATAAAAAACTGGCGTTCTGTTTTGTCGGAAATTATCGCCGTCCCCGCTTCGGAGGAGGAGGCAAGAATTTTCAGTTCCTTGACCTTTTCCACGTCCATGCGCCGTATTTCTGTGTGACGCGAGTGGGGGACGTTGAACTTTTCGTCAAAGCCTCTCAGCAGCGGATCATTGGATACCTCCGCTTTATGGGGAAATATCCCGAACATTTTTTGCGGCAGATCGTACTTGGGTACGCCGTAGTGGTAATAAAGTCCCGCCTGCGCTCCCCAGCAGATATGCAGCGTTGAGCAGACGTTGGTTTTCGACCACTCCATTATAGCGCAAAGCTCTTTCCAGTAGTCGACTTTCTCGAAAGGTATCTGCTCCACGGGCGCGCCCGTTATGATAAGTCCGTCGAAACGTTCATCGCTTACTTTGTCAAAGGTTTTGTAAAACTTTGTCAGATGTTCGATGGGCGTATTTTTTGTAACATGGCTTGCCATCTGGATAAGCTCGATATCCACCTGAATCGGCGTATTTGAAAGCAGGCGGAGTATCTGTGTTTCCGTCTCGATTTTTTTCGGCATAAGATTGACGATAGCGATACGCAGCGGACGTATGTCCTGATGTGCGGCGGCGGTATCTGTCATCACAAAAATATTTTCGTTGTTAAGCACCGTATAGGCTGGAAGATTATTCGGAATATTAATAGGCATTTGCAAAGAACTCCTTTGATTTCTGTATATATGCTGTTTTGCCTGTCATTCGGCAGGGGACTCCGTTTCGGTTTCGTCCGTTTCGGAGGCTTTTGTCGTGGAAGAAAACCTTGTCTGCGCAGTATCGGCTGATACTCTTGTGGCTTCCGCAGATATCCTCGTATCAGCTTTCGGACGCGCAAGCGTGTAGCCCGTGGTCGTTTCGGCAGATTCGGACGTTTCCGCGGACGTTCCTTCGGGGATATCGGCTTCCGAGCCTATCGGCACGCAGGTAACGGTTTCCTCAGTTTCGTCTGTTTCCGTGACTGGTACGGTCGTGGTTGCCACAGCGGTATCCCTTTTCAGCGAACCTATCCCCCCGCCGAAATCGGCAGGAGGCGCAGTAACTCTCGTGTCCGCATAGATACCCATGCCTCCGATCATTGAGAAGTAATGTCTGCCCGACGATGTTTCGGTCTCGGAGGTATAGGTCGCCATATATTCGCTGTATGTATCGGGCGGCAGAGACTCGCTGTACGTCATCTGCGTAAGCGGGGAGGGGACATCGGTATAAACTACCGTAGCGGTTCTGTCCTTATTGCAGCTCGACAGAAAGAGTGCTGCCGCGGCGAAAGCAGGCAAAAATAAATATTTTTTCATAATATAAATATTGTAGCACATTACAGCAATTTTTTCAAGTGTTTTCGATATAAATACATGGAAATCAATTTTGGACGGTAAATTTTGATTTACGTCACTAACTGTCGTAGCACTTCGGCGGCTTCGCCGCCTGAGCGTTCAGACCGTTAGTCGCGTAAATCAAAATTTACCGTCCCAAAATCACGCATTAAACTTAAAGCTTACAAAGTCAAAATCACAGCCGGGCAGGAAGTCAAACTTAACGTCCGCTTTTCCCGCAGGTACACTTACCGCAAAGGTTTTCACGATATAGTCCTCGCTTCGAGGAAACTCCAGTATCTCCTTGACTTCGCCGCTTTCGCCGATAATTCTCATATGCACGGAATCGTTGGCATTGCGCGTCCTGCCCTTGACGGTGACGCTTGTTACGCCATTTGAGAAATCAAATCCGTCATAGTCAATGAAAACGTTGTTGCCGATATTTTCCACCGTGTTTTCGGTCGTCTTAAAGCTGTCGCCGCGGATATTGGAAAATTCAGCCGCGCATATCTCGGAGTAGGACTCGTCCCCGCCCTCAAACAGGAAGCCGCCGAAATAAATTCTCTTTTCGGAATCCTCAAACTCAAAGCACAGGTCCTTTACGCCCTTTATGGGACGGTCAAGCTTGAAGCTGTTGGGTATATATGTCTGCCAGATAAAGTCGGCGCGGTACACAAAATCGCCCAGCTTTTCCGAGCCGTCCTCACTGGGCATACCGCTCCACAGCGAGAATTTTACCTCGTCGTTGTTGTGCCAGTTGATAAGTGTCACGGAGAAGCTGTCCGAGCCCGCTCTGCCGAAGTCAACGTTGCGGAAGCCCACGATATTTCCGCTTCCGCGGGCGATCTTCACGCCGCCCTCCGAAACCTCATCAAGCTGAGTGGGGCTCATATTGTAGAGACTTCCCCTGACAAGGGCGGTATAGGGGTCTATCACCACGCTGCCCAGACCCTGCACGTCCATTTCAAGCTCGGAGATGACTTCGGGATCGGGCTTGCCGTTTCTGCAATAGCAGCGCAGCCTGAATTTTCCGTCGCCGTAAGCTTTGACCTTTGCCTTGCAGCCGTCTCCCTCCACCGCCGCAATATTCGTTACAACGCCCGTGTCCGTAACGGCGACCCATTCCACGCCGTATTCAGCGTTTTCGGGCAGGACAACTGCCGCCGCCTCCGCTTCCGTAACGTCCTTGCTAAAATGCTGAGCCGATACGGAAAGCTCAATTTTCCGCACGGGAACTTCTTTCATAGTACCGACAGGACGGTTTTCCTCAAACGCGTCCGCCATGCCCTCGTCAAAGAATGCCTCCTCTGCCGAAAGCGTTACTGACGCGTTGGGAAGTCCATCGGAGGTTACCTTGACGGAAATTTCGCCGCCCTTATCTTTTCCCATTATCATGGCAAGAAGCTTGCCGCCGAAAAGCTTTTTGGAGGTGGACTTGTACTCATCGTAATCGGTGCTGTCGCCGCTGTCCAGACCAACCAAACGTCCCGCGCCGCTCACCTCAACGACAACGCGGTTACGGGCGTTTGCAACAAAATTTCCCTCCGCGTCGTAAGCGGAAATGTCCAGAAAGATCATGTCCTCGCCGTCAGCTTTAAGCACGGTCTTGTCGGGTGCAAGACGTATTTCCGCCGTGTCTCCGAAAGACTTGACACTGTCCTCGGCGGTAACGTTTCCGTCCTTGTCGTAGGATACCGCACGAAGCTCGCCCTTGCTGTAGGGGAGCTGCCAGTCCGCGCTGTAAATTCCCTCTATAGCCTTTTTGCCGAGAGACTTGCCGTTGAAAAACAGCTCGGCGTAAGGCTGGTTTGTGTAGACCATCACGTCTATAAGCTGCCCCTCGTTAAAGTCCCAGTAGGGCATAAGGTGCAGCACGGTCTTGTCCGTCCATGCCGCCTGATAAAGGTAGTAGCTGTCCTTGCGGAAGCCCGCGGTGTCTATCTGACCGTAGTAGGCGTTTTTGGTGGAGTATGGGCTGGGCTCGCCGATGTAGTCGCTGCCCGTCCAGATGAATTGTCCCGCACAGAAAGGCGTGTCCCTGTCGTCGATAATGGAGGTCTGTGCGGTGCGTTCGGAAATTCCCGCGCGGCAGTTTTCCAG
This sequence comes from uncultured Clostridia bacterium, assembly GCA_947177695.1. Lineage (GTDB taxonomy): Bacteria > Bacillota > Clostridia > Oscillospirales > Ruminococcaceae > RGIG8773. Next base: position 2,107 of record CAMWVO010000098.1, on the reverse strand, counting down.
ACAGGAGCACTGCAAATCGTCGTGGGTTATGTACGCCGCCGATTTTGGGAAGTGGTAAACGCTTCTGCTCTGCACTCTTGATGCGGTCTCGCTGCCGTAGATAAGCCATTCGGGGTGACGGCGGTGGTGTTCCTTGTAAAGCCGTTCACCGTAGTTGTAGCCTACGGTCTCGATCTCCATAGCGCAGTTTTGGGCACCCTCCCACTCAATATAGTTAGACCCGATAGTGGTGTAGGCATTGTGGTTATAGTCGTGCTTTCTGACCTCGGCACAGAGCATTTTCGTTACCTCAACGCCACGCGGAGAAACATGGGTGTCGTAAATTTCGTTGCCTACGCTCCACATTATAACGGATGGGTGGTTTCTGTCGCGGCGCACCCAGCTTGCCACGTCGCGGACATACCACTCGTCGAAAAAGCGGGCGTAGTCGTAATCGGTCTTTTTCAGCTCCCACATATCGAAAGCTTCGCTGTCAACCAAAATTCCCATTTCGTCGCAAAGCTCCATAAGCTCCACCGCGGGCATATTGTGGGACGTCCTCACCGCGTTTGCGCCCATTTCTTTCATGGACGAAAGCTGCCGCCTGAGAGCAGTCCTGTTTACCGCCGCGCCCAGCGCGCCCAAATCGTGGTGGAGACACACTCCGTTCAGCTTGACATTCTTTCCGTTGAGCCAGAAGCCGCTGTCCGCTTTGAATTCTATCGTTCTGAAACCAACCTTGCAGGACTGGCTGTCCGTAACGTTTCCGCCCTCGTAAAGCTTTGTTTCAAGGGTGTACAGGTTAGGAGAAGAGATGTCCCACAGCTTTGGATTTTCTGCGGATACGGCAATTTCCTCATTGGGCTTTCCATTTGCGGACAGCAAAGCTTTTCCGTCAGCATCGGAAATAACATACTCTACAGTATCGCCGCCCACGCTTTCGGCGGACAGCTTGATATTGCGGACATTAGCGTTCTGTCCGTCCTGCTTTTCGGAGAAGTACACGCCGTCCGATTTCAGGTACGCGCCCGTATGTTCAAGAAGCCAAACATTGCGGAAGATACCCGCGCCCGAATACCATCTGGAGTTGGGCGAACGGTGGGACACCTTTACAACGATCTCGTTCTCTCCCTCGTTCAGAAGCGGCGTAATATCAAACTCAAATGTGGAATAGCCGTACTTCCACTCGCCCGCGGGCTTGCCGTTGACCCATACGGCGGTGTCCATATAGACGCCCTCAAAGCGGACGAGCCTTACCGCTTTACCGTTTACAGTAAAGCTCTTTTTGTACCAGCCTGCGCTTGTTTCGTACAGGTCTTTCACCTGATGTATCAGCCAGTCGTGGGGGATATCCACCCTTGCCCAGCCGTCCCCGCCGACTTGTCCGCGGACCTGTCCGAAAGGCAGGTCAACATCGGTTTTCTTGAATTCCCAGCCGTTGTTGAATAATTTTTTCATATAAGCGTCCTCCGTTTTTTAGTTGTACCGAAAAATACATAATAAATTGATAATTATTTTAGCATAAATTATCTCATATGGCAATATATTTCCGAAAAATTTTTCCGCAGATTTTATCGGCAAGTATCTTAAAACGGTGTTGATTTTTTGGGGAAGCTGCGGTATAATATTCCTAACGGGTATGCGGAATACCGCAGAAATCGAAATAACGGAAAGAGGGCATTTTTATGTGTACGGCGGCGACTTACAAAACAAAGGATTTTTATTTCGGCAGAACGCTTGACTACGAATTTTCCTACGGGGACAGCGTTACGGTCGTGCCGAGGAATTATCCATTTGAATTCAGGAGCATGGGCAGGCTGGATTCCCACTTCGCAATTATCGGCATGGCTCATATCGCGGACGGCTATCCGCTTTTCTACGACGCGATAAACGAAAAGGGTCTCGGAATGGCGGGTCTTAATTTCGTCGGCAACGCTTTCTACAGGGACAAAGCCGATGGTCGGGACAATGTTTCCCAGTTTGAATTTATATCATGGATACTCTCTCAGTGTGATTCGGTCAAAGCTGCAAGGACTTTGCTTGAAAGGATAAACATAGACAACGAGCCGTTCAGCAGCAGTCTGCCTGTCTCGCAGCTCCACTGGATAATTGCCGACAAAAACGAAGC
>CAMWVO010000097.1 GCA_947177695.1 uncultured Clostridia bacterium | reverse complement strand
GGTGTGGACAGAATCGGAGCTTGAACGTCTCGGCGATATTTGCGTAAAGCATAGCGTTACCGTTGTTTGCGACGAGATACATCAGGATTTTGTATTCCGCGGCAAGCATACCGTGTTTGCAGGTCTGAAAAAGGAATTTGAAAATATTAGTATTACCTGCACCTCCCCAAGCAAGACCTTTAATCTTGCAAGCATGATGATGTCCAATATTTTTATTCCGAACCGCGAGCTTAGGGCGAAATTCAAAAAACAGCTTGACGCGGCGGGTACAAGTCAGCTTGGCGTTATGGGACTTGTTGCCTGCGAAGCTGCCTACAGCAAAGGCGAGCAATGGTATCGGGCAATGCTTTCCTATGTTGCGGACAATATTGAATTTATAAGGCAGTACGTCAGCGAGAAACTCCCGAATGTTACAATGACAGACACGGAGGGCACATATCTTGTGTGGCTGGATTTCAGAAAAACGGGGTTGAGCGTTTCCGAGCTTGACGACCTTATCATACACAAGGCAAAGCTTTGGCTTGACAGCGGAAAAATTTTCGGCGAATGCGGAAACGGCTTCCAGCGTATCAACGCTGCTTGTCCGAGAAGTGTTCTGAAAGAAGCTCTGGACAGGATAAGAGCTGCGCTTTATTCGTAATTCTTTGCAAAATTTTCTGCAAGTGACAGCATTTTATCTGAACTTTCAGGCATATCTCCAAGATAAGTTATTATCAGTTTTTTCTGCGGATAAACAAGACATTTCTGTCCCCATTTGCCGCTGATACTGAAATGGTCGCCCTTCGTCCAGAAGAAATAACCGTAGCCGCCCTCAACATTGTTGATCTGCCGACTTACAGCTTCCCTGCACCAATTTTCGGAGATGACGCGCGTATTGTCAAATACTCCCCTTTGCAAATAAAGCTGTCCCAAAAGGCTCAATTCGTGTACTGTAAGATACATTCCCGTTGCGCCGTAAAAGCGTCTCTGCGGGTCGTATTGAAATTGTGGATCGTCTATTCCGAGAGGCTCAAAAAGGCGTGTTTTCATGTATTCGGACAGGTTTCCGCCTACTGCGTTTTCACAGGCGACGCCAACTAAATACGCCGAAATATTTGTGTAGGAAAATGAGTTTTTTGAATAGTCTGCGTTTATTTTAAGGACTGTTTCCAGCCAGTCGTCTCCGTCGGGACGGAACGGATAGCCGTTTACTGACATTGTAAGAAATCTTTTCACTGTTACCTTGCAAAATTCCTGTCTTAGCTTTGCAGGCATATTTTGCAGATATTTCTTTTCAAGATATTCGCAGAGCGGAGCTTCAACGGAAAATTTATCCTCGTCACAGGCTATGCCCGCAGCGGTAGCGGTAAATGCTTTTGTTGCTGAATAAACGGGATAACGGATATCATCGCTTCGCATATGACGGAAAACAATATTGTTATCGTGAAAAATTTCAATTCCGTATACATTGAGACCGCTCTTTTCAATATTCTCAACAAGCTCCGAAAATATATCTGACATAGAGTACCTCCTGTTATTTTTATGTTTATTATAACATGTAATTCCAAAATTTGCAACTCGGATCATAGAGGTGATACAAATGGAAAAAAGCATATTTGACGGAAAATTCGGACTGGAACGGGAAACGCTCCGAATAGACGGAAACGGTCGTCTTGCGCAGACGCTTCACCCGTTTGACGACGAAAATTTATCAAGAGATTTCTGCGAAAATCAGCTTGAAATAATTACGCCTGTCTGCAATAATATTTCGGAAGTTATGACCGCCCTTGAAGCTCTCGACACAAAGGCGAGAACGATACTGGATAAAAACTGCGAATCATTGTGGCTGTACAGCAATCCCCCGTATATTGAAAACGAAGCAGAGATCCCTATCGCACAGTATGACGGGATACTTTCGGCAAAGCATGACTACAGGATAAGTCTTGCCCGCCGCTACGGCAAGCGAATGATGCTGTATTCCGGCATCCATTTTAATTTCTCATTTTCGGAGGATTACCTGAAAAGTCTGCATACAAACCAAGAGCAGACTTACGAGGATTTTAAAAACGCCGCATATTTCCGACTGCTGAAGCAGGTGAGCCGATACAGCTGGCTTATGGTTCTGCTGACCGCTGCAAGTCCGATGTACGATCTTTCATTTGATAAGGACGGAGAGCATGGCGCTTCATTCAGCGGCTTTGCTTCGATGCGAAGCAGCCGAAAAGGCTATTGGAATCAGTTTGTTCCGCAGCTTGATTATTCCGATCTGCCGTCGTATATCGAAAGTATTCGGAATTATATCAAAAAAGGCGTCCTGTTTTCCGCAGGCGAGTTATATCTGCCTGTACGCTTGAAGCCGAGAGGTGAAAATTCTGCGGAAGCGCTGTTAAGCGGCGGGGTCGATCACATTGAACTGCGAATGTTTGATTTGAACCCTCTGGAGAAGCTTGGCATTGCACAGAATGATTTAGAGTTTGCGCATTTATTTTTGATTTATTTACTGCACCTTGAGGATTTTGATTTTATGCCCGAATTACAGGAAAAGGCAATTAAAGATCATCAGTCTGCGGCTTTGTATGATATTTCAGACGTTACGGTCGGCAGCGTACCAATGAAGGAAGCGGCGAATAAATTCCTTGACGAAATGGGTAAATTCTTTTCGGAGGTCACGGAAGCTAATGACATTATAGAATATGAACGGCGGAAGCTGAACGGCGAGAGAATATGCGAAAAGATAATGGCAGGGAGTAGATCGTATGTGTGAGCTTATGGGCTTTTCTTCCCGTCGCGAAACGGATATCCGCGAATACCTGAAAGAATTTTTCAGCCATGGCATACAGCACCCTCACGGCTGGGGACTTATGAGCGAGGAATGCGGCAAAAGAGAAATTTTCAAGGAAGCCGTATGCTCGGCAAAAAGTCTGAAAAATTCCGAAACGGTAAATAAAGTCCCGCCTCAGAGCAACGCTCTTGCCCATATTCGTTTAGCTACAGTCGGCTCGGTAAAGATTGAAAACTGTCACCCTTACAGCCAAACGGACAACAGCGGTCGCTGCTGGACGCTTATCCATAACGGTACGATCTATTCAGGCAAGCAGTTGATGAAGTATCTGCACACGCAGATAGGCGATACTGATTCCGAGCGTATATCTCTTGCGTTGGCTGATGAAATTAATGCCTGTCAGCCGAGTACGGCACAGCAAAGATTTGACGCGGTGAATAATTTTGTTGTTTCCCTTTCAAAGCGCAACAAGCTTAATCTGATGATATATGACGGAGAACTGCTTTATGTGCATCAGAATATGCGTGATACTCTGTATTATAAATCGGAAAACGGCAGCATGATCTTTTCCACAAAGCCCCTTGACAACGGCTGCTGGAAGCCATATCCGCTGACGCAGCTGTGCGCTTTTCATGCAGGAGAAAAAGTATTTGAGGGGACAAAGCATGAGCATATTTTTGTACCTACATTGGAATACATCACCTCAATGGACGCTATGAATATTTAAGGAGGACATATGAAAATATATCGGCAAATTACCGAGCTGATCGGAAATACTCCCCTTGTGGAGCTGGTCGGCATTGAGAGGTCGCAAAACCTGAAAGCCGTCATTCTCGGAAAGCTTGAATATTTTAATCCCGCAGGAAGCGTGAAGGACAGAATTGCAAAGGCAATGATAGACGACGCTGAGGAAAAGGGGCTTCTGAGCCCCGACAGCGTAATTATCGAGCCGACAAGCGGAAATACGGGTATCGGACTTGCAGCAGTCGCGGCGGCAAGAGGGTATCGTCTAATTATTACAATGCCTGAAACCATGAGCATTGAACGCCGCAAACTGATGAAGGCTTACGGCGCGGAGCTTGTACTGACTGACGGCGCAATGGGAATGAGAGGTGCGATAATAAAAGCTCAGGAGCTTGCCTCGAAGATACCGAACAGCTTTATTCCGTCGCAGTTTACAAATCCCATAAATCCCGACGTGCATTTCAAGACCACGGGAGCCGAGATATGGAATGACACGGACGGCACGGTGGATATTTTTGTAGCGGGAGTCGGAACAGGCGGTACGGTCAGCGGCGTAGGAATGTATCTGAAATCAAAAAATCCGGAAATTCAAGTCGTTGCTGTCGAGCCTAAGGCTTCCCCTGTCTTGTCAGGCGGAAATCCGGGTGCGCACAAAATTCAGGGAATAGGCGCTGGTTTTGTGCCGAATACGCTTAACACAGATATTTATGATGAAATAATAACTGTTGAAAATGATGACGCTTTTGAAACAGTCAGACTCCTTGCCGCAAGCGAGGGCATACTTGTAGGTATTTCCTCGGGAGCGGCGGCGTGGGCGGCGATACAGCTTGCCAAGCGTTCCGAAAATGCGGGAAAAACCATTGCTGCGGTTTTCCCCGATACAGGCGAACGGTATCTCTCAGCTTGTGTGTTTGATAGTCTTTGACTATCACAAGTAATAGAATAAACGTATATCCCGCGGTATTGACAAGCGGGATAAATTTTGCTATACTTTTAAACATAGTAAATATATTGAATTTGTAGGAATTAAATCCTCAATATTTACAATAGCTAATTTATTATGTCAGCGGCAAGAGGAGTGAATTTGCAAATGTACAGGCAATTTGAAAAACGATGTATTTACGGAAGCCACGAAAAAACATTTTTTCAGACGGCTTAAACGGCAATAAAAAATTAAGGAGAATTAACATGGCGGATTTTGATTATGAGATCGTAAACGGCAGAAAGATACGTGTACGTCCAAAGGAAACCGTATCGGAGGTCGATGAAAACGGATATTTTCACAGGCAGCCGAATCACTTCACCAAGGGCTTCGGCGAGGGAGAAAATCCCGTGGAAAAGGGACGGTACAGACTGGTATGGGCAAAGCTGTGTCATTGGTCGAACAGGGCTTCCATAGTAAGAGAGCTTCTCGGACTGGAGGACGCCATAAGCGTGAACATGGTTGAGCATGGGCATCACGAGAAAAATCTGGGCTGGGAATTTGTGTATGACGAAAATAATACCGACCCTGTTCTTGACATTCAGTTTTTGAGCGAGGCTTACTATGCGGCGGACGATGACTATGCGGGACGAACCACCGTCCCCGCGCTTATAGACATCACCACAGGAAAGGTGGTCAATAACGATTATCACAGGCTGACGAATTATTTTGAGGTGGACTTCAAGCCGTTTCACAAAGAGGGCGCGCCCGACCTTTACCCCGAAGAACTTAGGGAGGAGATAGACAAGCTGAATTACTGGCTTTTCGACAACGTGAACAACGGTGTTTACAAGACTTCCTTTGCCCGCTCCAAAGAAGCGTACTGGGACGCATACAATGCGTTTTATGCGGCTCTTGATATCCTTGAGGAACGGCTTGAGGATAAGCGTTTTCTTTTCGGCGATTATATTACCGACAGCGATGTGCGTCTGTATGTTACACTGGCAAGGCTTGATATAAGGTACACGTTCCAGCTGGGACATACAAAGCGTCCCCTGTTTGCGTACAAAAATCTTTGGGCGTATGCAAGAGACCTGTATCAGATACCAGCATTTAAGAATAATACATATTTCAAGGACTTTGCCAACCCCAAGAAAAAAGAGGGGAAATTAATGGAGGGCTTCAACGCAAGATTTTTGGACGAGATCGACTTTGACAAGTACTGGGGAGCGCCTCATGACCGCGCACGGCTCAGCAGCGACCCGGGCAGCAAATGGAAAACGGAAAGGTGAGAAAATAAAATGGCGGAATATTTAGAAGTAAACGGCAGGAAAATTAGGGTACGCCCCACGGAGACTGTCAGCGAAGTAGATAAATACGGCAATTTTCACCGTCAGCCGAACCGTTTTACGGAAGGCTTCGGCGAAGGTAAAAATCCTGTGGAAAAGGACAGATATATTTTGTTCTGGGCAAAGGGCTGCCATTGGTCGAACAGAGCCTCTATAACACGTGAGCTTCTCGGCTTGCAGGACGCAATAAAGGTCGAAATCGTTGGAAGTGACAATTCCCGAGAAAAATCTCTGGGCTGGGAGTTTGTAAACTCTCCGGGACGTATCAATCCCGAAACGGGAACGCAGTTTTTAAGCGAGCTTTATTACAACGCAGACCCTGCTTATGAGGGACGGGCTACCGTACCGTCCTTTGTGGATTACAAAACAAAAAAGGTGGTCAATAACGACTATCACAAGCTTACAAATTACCTGGAGGTGGACTTCAGACCGTTCCACAAAAAAGACGCTCCCGACCTTTATCCCGAAGAGCTTCGGGAGGAGATAGACAAGCTGAATTACTGGCTTTTTGACAATGTAAACAATGCGGTTTACCGCGCGCAGTTCGCGCAGAGCCTGCAGGCGTTTTCCGACGCGTATGAAACCTTTTTTGCGGGACTGGACACAATGGAAAAAAGATTGGAGGATAAAAGATTTCTTTTCGGCGATTATGTTACGGACAGCGATATACGTCTTTATGTAACACTAGCGAGGTTTGACGTTTCATATTCGCGGCGCATCGGACCGTGCCGACAGCGGCTGGTGGATTATAAAAATCTCTGGGGATATGCAAGAGACCTGTATCAGATCCCTGCGTTCTATCATAATACATATTTCAAGGATTTTGCGGCAACGAGCGATTCCGCAAAGAAAAAAGAAAATTATTTTGATTCCACCTACTACGACCTTGTGATACCCTCCACCGATTTTGATTCGATATGGAAAACCCCAACAGGCAGGGAAAAGCTCAGCAAGGACCCTGCAAACAAATTCCGTTTGGAAAAGTAAGGACGTGCCGAAATGAAAGCATTTAAAGTAACGGAGGAGTGGCAGAAAGCCGCTGTGTACTATGTCAGGGCAAGAGCGATGTGTGACGGCTTCGGCTGCGG
>CAMWVO010000096.1 GCA_947177695.1 uncultured Clostridia bacterium | reverse complement strand
CTTCTCAATACGGAGGGCTGGGTGGTTTGTCCGAATCTCAGCAAGCTCGGCGGTTTGTTTGACGTTCAGAATGATACTGACAGGACTAATATTGAAAAAGCCAAGGGCGGAAGCGGCTCTCCCACTCCTACTCCTACTCCTACTCCTACTCCGTCAGGAGACAAAAGTCCGTCCGGTAAGGGTGACGCTGTACCTATTAACGGCGTAAAAAGTGACGAGACTGTAGATGCTTATAATCCTACCGGAGGTCCCGGCGGCGGTTCGGGCGGCGGCGGTTCAGGCGGCGGCGGTTACAGTGACAATTCCAGATATGACGACGTTACCGCTAACGCCCCCGGCACCAAGGTCTACATAGTTTTCTTGAAACCAAAGGCTACTGTGTAATTTTCCTGAAAAAATAAGCACTGAACGAAATTCAGGGCGTGTCCCGAAGAACACGCCCTGAATAAAGTGTACAGTTTACATCGTCGGTATCGACGGTACGGTAATGAAGTCTATGTAAAGATCCATTAAACTTGTTCCGAAGAACGAAGCGAACACAAGTCCGACGGTAAGAAACGGTCCGAATGCAAACGCTTTGACCGCTTCGCTGTCGGAACGTGACGCTTTGATCCTGAGTACCAGCGCGTACAGCGCTCCGAGAATTATCGCGGTGAACGCGGCGACTGCCGCGGCTTTCCAGCCGTACATCAAGCCGCCCGCTGCCATCAGGATAATGTCTCCCATTCCAAAGCCGTAGACAGGTCCGGTCTTTTTGATCTCCGAAAGATGCCTGTCAAGCTCTTTTTGGAGCTTAGCACGCTCCTTGTCATTTCCTGACATCTTGGCAAGCCGCTTTTTGATTTTCCGTGCAGCTTTGCTGTCCTCGCTTACAAAAAGGCTGTAAATCAGCGGAGTAAGTACAAATCCGAAAATCAGGAACGGCACGCTTACAGCAAACATTCCGATAAGTCCGTCGGTTGCTGTAACATCGCAGCCTCTTGCCGCTTTGGGAAGCAGGGTGGTAAGCATCCTTGTTACGGCGGCGACAGCTGCAAGATACAGCAGAACGCCTACGGTCATCTGCTGGGTATCGTAATCTTCAAAGCCGATAACGATAAGTCCCGCAATAAAAAGACACAAAAGGGCAGGGTACAGAAGCCCGTCCACTATAACGTCAAACCCAATAAATGTCAGAACAAAAAGTATTCCCGTGAGACTTTCCACAAGTATGTACCTGCCCGAAATTTTTGATCCGCAGGCACGGCACTTTCCTCTCAGAAAAAGCCAGCTGAAAACGGGTACAAGGTCGTACCACTTGATCGGCGTACCGCAGGTCATGCAGTGAGAATTCTTTTTGGTAAGCGATTCTCCCGTCGGGAGCCGATAGATACAGACGTTGAGAAAGCTGCCGATGGTTATGCCGAAAAGGAATACCATAATATATATTCCGATGTAGTAACCCGTCAGCCCCTCGGTATAAGCCGAAAAACCCATAAACCAATCTCCTTTTAAGTAAATTTGAAAAACCGATAGTTATATCTTAACATATATTTTCATAAATTTCAAGACCTGACAGGCACTAAACGGACGGCAGAGATCTTCGGGTCTCCGCGTCCGACCTCCAAAAGGTGTTTGCGTCCGACGGACGTTTGCATATCATCAAACTTTAAAACCGGATTTTGCCGCGGAGAAATCCCTTGAACTAAACAGTCTGCGGAGAAATGAGGCATTTGGAAATGAAAAATATTCCTATTGGTCAGTATATGGTCAACGAGGGCATTATTACAGAAGAACAGCTCCAGAACGTCCTTGACAGAAAAAAGGAAGAAAATATTCCGGGTAAATATTTCGGCGACTATGTTATTGAGCTGGGATATGTTACCGACGTGGAGTTCGGTAAGGTGCTTGCGAAAAAGCTCACCGTGCCGTTTATAGACCTCAACAACCCCGAGGAACAGTCTAAGGTAAATGTTGAGGCTGTTAAGAAAATTCCGGAAGCGCTTGCCAAAAAGCATACTATCATCGCTATCAAGATAACGGGCAAAAGACTTACCGTTGCTACCCACGACCCCGTAAACTTCTACATTTTCGAGGATATCAAGGTTACAACGGGTATGGACGTTGTCCCCGTGCTGTCCACAAAGGCGGGCATCACAAAGTCCATAGGAAAGTTTTACTCGTCTCAGAACACATCCTCACTGCTCGAAAGCGTTGAAAACCAGTTCGACAGCAGCGACGCGTTCGGTATCGACGAGGAGTCCGCAGAGCGTATCGACAGCGCGCCTATCGTTAAGCTGGCGACTACCATCGTTGAGAACTCCTTCCGCGCGGACGCAACGGATATTCATATCGAGCCGTTCAAGACCTTTACACGTATCCGTATCCGTGTTAACGGCGACCTTATCGAGCTGATGAATATTTCCAACGTTGTACATAACTCGCTTGTTACCCGTCTGAAGATCATAAGCGGCATGAACATCGCCGAAAAGCGTATCCCGCAGGACGGACGTTTCACCCAGGTGGTTGACGGAACTACGCTGGATGTCCGTGTTTCCAACCTGCCGACGGTAAACGGCGAGAAGGTCGTTATTCGTATCCTGTCAACCGGCGACGTGGGCGTAAGAAAGATCACCGACCTCGGCATGACAGCCTATAACTACGAAAGATTTGCTTCTATACTTAAAGTTCCTCAGGGCGTTGTGCTTGTTACGGGACCTACAGGTTCCGGTAAGACCACCACTCTGTACGCCGCTCTGGGCGAGATCGCCAAGCCTCACGTTAACGTTATCACCGTTGAGGACCCTGTGGAAAAGAACATCGAGGGCATTAACCAGTGTCAGGTAAACGCCAAGGCGGGTATGACATTCGCCGCTGCGCTCCGTTCTATCCTCCGTCAGGACCCCGATATCGTTATGATCGGTGAGATGCGTGACCAGGAGACTGCGGATATCGCTATCCGTGCCGCTATCACTGGACACCTTGTGCTGTCCACACTGCATACCAACGACGCTCCTTCGACCGTTACCCGTCTTGTGGATATGGGCGTTGCGCCGTACATGGTTGCTACTTCACTTATCGGTATCGTTGCTCAGCGTCTTGTTAAGAAAATATGCATGGAATGCCGTACTCCCAGACTTTCCACCGACGAGGAAGACAGCCTGATGGGTATTGAGGGTCATACCACCGTTTACGACGCCTGCGGCTGTCCCAAGTGCAACAACACAGGCTACACTGGACGTACCGCTATTCATGAGATATTGCTCTGTACTCCCGAAATGAGCTCGCTTATCGCCAACGACGGAAAGGTAGACGCTATCTCCGCGCTCTGTAAGAAGCAGGGTACCAAGCTCCTCCGTGACAACGTTTCAGAGCTTGTTCAGGAGGGCAAAACAACCATGGATGAACTCGTAAGAGTTACATATGCCGTTTAACGGCTGGTTTCAGACGTTTAACGGCGACTCCACCGCATATGTACGCATCGCTGCACGCAAGCGTCCGCTACGCATATGTGTATGCTATGTCTGCAAATAAATACCGAAAGGAAGCGTACTAATGGATATCGAAAAAAAATCACAGGAAAAAGTCGTTATCAGTATTGACAAAATTCTCGACGAGGCAAGAGTTCTCGGCTGTTCGGACGTTCACTTCACCACCAAGATCTCGCCTGTAGTAAGACTTCACGGCTCGCTTCGGAAGCTCAGCTCCTACCCCGAAATGACCGAAGCCGCTATCATGAAGATATGCGAGCAGATGACCAGCGGACGTAATCTGGAAAACATCAAGAACAAGGTTGACGCCGACTTTTCCTATGTAACAAGGCGCGGCTACCGTCACAGAGTCAACGTTTATCATCAGCGCGGAAACACCGCTATCGCTATCCGTCTGCTGAGAAACGATATCCCTACCTTTGACGATCTGGATCTTCCTCCCATTCTGGGCGAGTTCTCACTCAGACCCAGAGGTCTTATACTTGTAACGGGACCTACAGGTTCCGGTAAGTCCACCACGCTTGCGGCTATGATCGACTACGTTAACATCAACCGTTCCGCACACATCATAACCGTCGAGGATCCTATCGAGTACGTTCACGAGCATAAACGCTGCATGATAAACCAAAGAGAGGTCGGCGACGACGTTGAATCCTTCGCCATGTCCCTGAGAGCTGCCCTCCGTGAGGACCCCGACGTTATCCTCGTGGGAGAGATGCGTGACTTCGAGACCATCAACGCGGCTATAACCGCTGCCGAAACGGGACACCTTGTTATGTCCACGCTTCATACCACCTGTGCGTCCGATACCATCAACCGTATCATCGACGTTTTCCCCGCGCACCAGCAGTCCCAGATACGTACTCAGCTTGCTACAGTTCTGGTGGGAATCATCGCTCAGACCCTTATCCCCAAGGCTGACGGCACCGGACGTATCGCCGCGCTTGAGATACTCAACGCTACCGACGCTATCAAGGCTATGATCCGCGACAATAAGGTACACCTTATCCAGACCGCTATCCAGACAGGTAAAAAAGAGGGCATGGTCTGCCTCGATCAGGAGCTTGCGCGTCTCGTTAAGGAGGGCGTTATCACCGAAATGCACGCCCGTGAAAAGTCCCTTGACATCAACGAGCTGGAGCGTTATCTCAAGAATTGACCACGGTGATTTTACCAAAATGTACAGCTGAATGTTGATAATGATTATGCGACATTAACAATTTTCGCCGTTTTGTACATATTTCGGCTAAAAAATTGTCTTATTTCACAAATTCACAAAATCAGAGGAAAAAATATCATTTTTCTATTGACAAATCACAGCTTACATTATATAATAATTACAGTAAGGAACAACCGATAACTGGCTGATACTTATGGGAGGTGAGTCCAACGGACAGTTTAAAAAAGACGGAAAAGCTCCGAGGCTTTACCTTGATAGAAATGCTGGTCGTTATGGCTATAATCGTGATCCTGGCAGGAATAATGTCAATGGCTATTCAGGGATTTCTCCGTGATTCAAGGCTTGAGACAGCAAACAATAAGGCGCGTATAGTCTTTACCGGTTTTCAGAATATGCTTATTCAGTGTGAGACTAAACAGGATGATTCCTTGTTTTTTCGGGTTGATGACACCGGTCATACAAACGGACAAATTCATGCTGCAATAGTTTACTTCCATATTGCAAGCTCCGGCAACGGCGCAACATATGGAGAGCAAAGGATCGGAAATAAGATCGAAGTTCTCAACGTCTATAAAGACGGCGGTGTTAAGCACGGTGATGCATATGACCGCAATGATGCAAATGCGGACAGAAAAGCTGCATATGAAAAGCTTGCGACCTCGATTTCATCATTTATACCCAATGATATGGACGGCACATATGCTGTGTTTATAAATTATGAGAACTATACTGTTGACAGCGTGCTGTACCGTGATCTTGTGAACGGCGTAGATCCTACGATCGTGACGGACAATGTTAAGAAAACAGACAAGGATTCAAAGGGCTATTATTACTGCGGTTTGAATAACATTGATGAACAGAGAGCAGTATATAAGAACAAGGGTATCAGTTACGGCGTTTATCCTTACGGTGAGGATATTTCAGGTTCGGCAGTGTATCATTAATTCTTGGAAAAGCGTGTCATGGACACATGGCGCTTTTTAATAAAAAATATTTTAAATTTTAAGAAGGAGGAATTTCCAATGAGAAATTCAAAGGTTAAGGGCTTCACACTTATCGAGCTCATCGTTGTTATCGCAATCATCGGTGTTCTTGCTGCTATCCTCGTTCCCTCTATGCTGGGTTACGTTAGAAACGCAAGAATCTCCAGCGCAAACGCTAACGCTAAGCAGGTTCACACTGCATTCTCTTCCGCTCTGACACAGCTTGGTATCGAGAACTTCGACCTGAGCGCTGACGGCATGAAGACAGTTACATGTGAGCTTAACGGCACATCAATCAAGTGCACTTGGGATGGTGTTAGCTCTGCTCCTACAGATGCTAAGGTTGACCTTATTTCTTACCTCGGCGAAAACTTCACAGGTAAGGGTAAAGCTTGGTACAATTCTACCACATACTCTGTAAACTGTGCAGTATGGGCTTCCAAGGATGCAGAAGTTACTCAGGCTACTAAGTACATCACAGTTGACAATGCTACTATGACTGTTTCCAACACTATTGATGATGTAGTACAGAAGAGCGACGCTAAGGCTGGTAACCTCTACGGTGTATATCCTCAGGGTACTGCTAAGAAGGCTTCGTAATAGTTGCTTAGTAAGCTAAATTGAACATTAAAACAGCGGTTCATCAGAGCCGCTGTTTTTTTGAGTAAAATATTTCGGGAGGGTTTGTTGTGACCAAAAAGACAGCGGTGACAGTAATTGCGTTTTTTGCGGTGATTCTTGCGGCAATGATCGCCTTGATCCCCGTACAAAGGAAAAATGAGTTTAAAGCTAAATGGGGAACGCTTGCCGAGCTTGCCGAAACCGACGAAAGAGCGCGCTTTATTACCGAAAATGAGGAACTGTATCCCAAGGAGATTTTGGATATTTATTATAACAGGAGCGACCAATTTGAGTATGTTTATAACTACCCGTTCCACAAAAACGATTACAGCACAATGAAGTTCACCGAGGAGGAGCTGAACAGCCAAACAGTTCCCACGCTCTATATGAGCGATTACCGCTGGAGCTATGAGGACAACAGCATAGTGAAAAATAACGGCTGCGCCGCGGTTTCGATCACAATGGCAAATCTTTTTCTGAACCACAATTCTTATATAGACCCCGTGTTCGTGATGCGCTATGCCAATGAAATGGACTATAATGGCATTTGGGGTGGAATTGACGCTGAAAAAATGCCGCAGCTTTTAACGGATTTGGGCTTCAGCTACAGTC
>CAMWVO010000095.1 GCA_947177695.1 uncultured Clostridia bacterium | reverse complement strand
ATAATATTGTATACTCTTATTTGTACAAATAAGAGTATAGTATACGGCACAAATTTGTTTGAAACGCTGAATTTTTAAAAATATTGAAATTTTTTGACGTGATTTTACGGTTCTGAGCGGTTTTTATATATAGAGGGTTTTATAAATGGCATTATGTTGAATAATGGCTTTAAAAATTATTTTACCGGAAAGGACAGTAACTATGCTCGGAATTTATTTTGCATTGCTTGATACTCCAGAAGAAAAAAGCAAGTTTGAAGCACTTTACAAGGAATACAGAAATACAATGTATAACCACGCATATGGCATATTAAAGGATAATTACCTTGCCGAGGACGCTGTTCAAAACGCTTTCTTGAAGTTAATAAAAAGTTTAGAAAAAGTTAATGGAATTAAGTGTAAGGAAACACGCAATTATTTGGTTATATTAATTAGAGGAGCTGCAATAGATATTTATAACCAAAACAAAAAAATCGTTCCAATGGACGAATTAGATGATACAGATACACTTGACTTGCCTGAACTAATTGAAAACCGCCTTGAACGGGAACGGGTTTTTGAAATAATTTCAAATATGGACGAAAAATATTCCGATATTCTAATGATGAAACTATTTTATGATTGCAGTAATGATGAAATATCGCAGCTTTTGAAGATTAAGCCAGACCATGTTTCAATCCGATTTTTTCGTGCTAAAGCCAAACTAAAAAAATTGATTATGGAGGAATATGAAAATGACCGACCTTGAATTTGAGCAATACATAACCTCTGTTATTAAGGAATACGGCGCAAATTATATAGACGAATCATTGATCGACAATACGCCTCACAAATTTTCTCCTGAATTTGAGCGTAAAATGGATATTTTAATGGGAAAGAACTATAAAAAAGTCAGAATTACTCCTAAAAGGCTGCTTATTGCCGTTACAGCGGCATTATTGGCGGTATTTATTTTAGCTATGAGCGTAAGCGCATTTAGAGAGGCGTTTATAAACTTCTTTATGAATATTTTTGATACGCATACTGTTGTACAGTCAGTTGATGATATTGACGCTCCGCTTGACTTTACAGATAAATACGAAATTACGTCGGATATGTCGGATTATGATCTTATTAATTCCTTTGAAGATATTTCTAACCGTGAATACATTTATAAAAATGAAAATTGTACCATTTATTTTACTCAAAGCATAAAAGAGTATTATCATGAATCTGTAAATACAGAGGATTACGAAATAGAATCAATTTATATAGACAACTGTGAGGGATTTTATGTAAATATGTATAACCAGAACGGACAAATCCTTATTTGGGATAATGGCGATTATGTTTTATCTATACTTGTATCGCACGATGATGATTATGAATTTAGTAAAGATAAACTAATTAATATGGCAAATTCTGTACAAAAAGTAGAAAAATAAGAAAATTTTGCTGAAAAGTGTAATTTCACCCTCTTTCAAATGGTTATATTCATTAGAAAGGGGGTGAAGCCTTATGAAGAGAACCATAATTGCAATTTTGTTGGCTCTTTCGGTATTGTTTTCGGCAGGAATTCCTGTTTGTGCATACGGTTGGGAGAATATTGCTTCTCCTTACTATCTGTATACATATTCAGTTAAAAGTACGCTGGTAATTTCGGGCAATACCGCATACTGCAAAAGTGAAATAAAGGGTGATAGAACAGTTACAAAAATTTACGCAACGCAGTATCTTGAAAAGAAAAACGGCGACAAGTGGGACATAGTTGATTATTGGAACGATTCCGCAGATGGGAACTCGCTTTCAATGAGCAATAGCAAAGACAATCTTGGCAACGGGACTTACCATGTGAGAACAGTTGCTACCGTTTACAGCGGCAGTAAGTCAGAACCTGTTGAGGACACAAGTAAGGAAGTTACAATCTAACCTTAAAGAAATGACATATTAATGCTTTAAATGTGTTATCAATTGCTGCCTTTTATGAGACAAGCTATTGATATATTCAAGTTATGTCGGACGTTTGACTTAAACCCAGTAACATTTGGAAGTACAACATATTGTTACACGTTAAAAAATTCAAGGAGGAAATTTAAATGTTTAAAATGAAAAAAATTGCTGCAATTGTAACAGCCGTTGTTATGGCAGCTAGCATTGGCAGCATTACTGCAAGTGCAGAACCGCTCCCTGTTGAAGAACCGATAGAAATTGTTCTCACAGCAGGAGATGTGGCGATTCCTTACAGTTCAACGATTCCTGTAAGCTATAATTGTTCAAGTGTACAGGACCTTGGTAGATTTGTGGCTTCAACATCAACAGTATACCTCGAGTTCGGAGAACCCTCAGTCGGTGCGGTGGCAATTAAGTTTCATACAGGAAGTGCTGACGGTCCTGTAATTAAGACGATTCTCCCGCCTCCTGCCGGCACTACTGCTACAACGCTGAGAACAAGTTTCTCTGTAACCAGAGGTACTACATATTACATTACAGCTGAGCCGACAAGCGGTTACCTTTCTACAAGAGGCAGCTTCACTATTACTTACTAATGTAAAATTATGCAATATAATTGACATTTACATCTGAAACAGATATAATGATATAGTGATAGGTGATACTGATCACTTTGTTGTTTGGTACAGCGATGTAAAAATTGAATAAAATGCTGCAACCTATTGTTTTGACTTGGGCTGCAGCATTTTATGTATTTGCGGAGTATAAATATGAAAACAAATATTTTTTTAATATATAGATATTGGAAAGCCAATAAAATACAATTTGCAAAAATGATAATTTCGGTAGTTATCCTTGTCGTTCTGATGATAGTTTCGGTTTTAATGGAACGTACGGAATGCCGCCGCGCCTTTGAAAACGTATTGTACGGTCACGGGATCGAAAGCTATACCTTTGCCGACCTGTCAGAGGAAGCATTTGCTGAAATGCAGTCGGACGAGCTTGTGGAAATGATAGGTCGCACCGCCATTTGCGGAAAGCTTGGAAACGAGTATCAGCAATATACTTACGGGGCATATATGGACAGCTATGCGGAGAAACTTGAATACCTAAAACTTGCCGCAGGAAGATTTCCCTCCGCTTCGGGAGAGGTAGCTTTATATGATTATATCATTGAAGATTTATTCGTTACTTCCGAGCCGACAGCTTACATAGGCGAAAATATAACGCTGTCACAGTATGCCTTTGGAAATGGCAACGTAACAGGCGAGCTTGTCGGTGATGTTACCTTGAAGATCGTGGGAGTTATCTGTACCGATTATTCAAGAGCGCAAAAAGAATACGTTTCGGGCTGGATAGGTCACATAGATTTTTCTGTAAGATCCATGCCTGTGATTTATCTGTATTCGGGTGACTGCAATATTACGGAGGAAACAAGCGTCTATACCATGGTAAAGCTTTATAACCATGATATTCTTACACAGGAACAGAACGATATTTCTTTCGGATTTGTGACGAAGTATTACGAAATGTACCAAATTGCTCCGTCAAGCAGAGAGGGAATAATATCCGCGGCACAGTCGGTAGCAAATTTCGCTGTCGGAAGTGAAGATGTTCTGACGCAGATATATCAGTCCGATACAATGACGGTCATAAAATATTTCAGCGTTATTGCAATTGCGGTGTCGGCAATTTCGCTTTTCGGTATTCTTTTTTCCGTAATGCCCGAAAGAATGAGATCCCTTAATTTGATTCGCAGAATAGGCTGTTCAAAATGCAGAGTTGCCATTGTAATTCTTATGGAATGGCTGTTCCTGTTATTATGCGGTATTGCCGTCGGTCATGCAGTAGGAATTGTCTTATATGAGCTTATACTGCTGATACAAGACCTATTTATGGGGCTTTCGCCTCTGCGTGGATATACTGCGGAATGGGCGGTGCTTCAGGTTACAAAGAACCCGTTTGTATCTGCCATTGTATGCGCGGTATGTATGTTTGCTCTCGGATATGCGGTTTATTTTGTCCGCTTCTTGGGGAAGAAAAAACAACAGCGGCAAACCAAAAGAGTACGCCCTTTGAACAGAATACTGATAAAGCTTTCGGGGAACGCATTTGCAAATGTTATGCAGGTATTGTCCCTTGCATTGGTGCTGTTTGCGGCGGTCATGTGCTATTCATACTACACTATTGACGGAAAGGGCAGCGGATATTTTACCGACAGCGAGCTTAACGGCAGTGCATATTACAGCTATGCAAATGTGGATATGCGTGACAGCGGAACGGACATCTGCATATATTCCGCAGGAAGCAACACCTTTGGCTTGTCGGTAATTGATGATTACGGCTTGCCTGCCGATATAGCTGATAGAATAGCAAGTTTTGACGGGGTACGGGATATTCGGGCTTATGCTTCAAACACAGCTTTTAATTTGTTCTACCCTAAGGATTCAAAGGACGTCCCGCCGAAAGTATCACAATTTTACGCGGAGCTTGTAGACGGCGCGGATGAAATGCTGCGTCCCGATGAACGTAAATATTATATTACAGGCGCAAAATTCGGAAACGAAGCTTTTATGGACAGCCTGTCCGATTATGTAACAGAGGGTAAGATAGGTACATACAAAAACGGCTTGACAATGGTATTTAATGAATATGAGGAAAGTTCAAACTATCCGTACAATATCGGAGATAAGGTGAACTCAATGGCGGTCAACGGAAGCGAAGTGCATCAAGGTCATGATATGGAATTTATTATTGAAGCTGTTGCGGTAATTCCCAAGGAGGCAATGGAAAACGACCCGATAATGTATTATTCATTTTGTTCCTTTATGGGAATGGAATTTGCCGCACCGCAGGAAACAGCGGCTTTCCTTGATACTTACAAAGAAAACTATGATAATATATATATTTCCCTTGACAAGGGTGCGGACATAAATGCTGTAACCTCGCAGATACGCTCGCTGCTGGATTCCTCAATGCGAGTGAAAATTCAGACCATAAAAGAATGTGACGAAGCATATAAGAATAGTTATATTGCAAGATTTGCAAGTGTAATTGTCTTGTTCATAATATTAGTCCTTATGGCTGTTATAGGATATCACAGCATGATATCCATGAGGTTACAGATAGGCAGATCGAAAATAGCCGTACTGCGTGCGATAGGCTTGTCCGAAAGAAAATGGAACAGGACGTTTTTATCGCATATCATATTCAACACGCTTATTTCCTGCGTACTTGGAACAGGTGCGGTCTATATACTGCGGTCTTTGCTGAATGCAAAATATAACCAAGCGTTGGAGAGTTTTGGCTACCCGAACAGTGACCTGTTCGGAGCGTCGGCAGAGGTTTACAAGCAGGTGAACGACCTTTCCAGTACGTATCTTCTTAAATATGAGATACATAATGCTCCCGTTTTAACGCCGCTGATAATATTAAGCATTGCGCTTGTTATACTGTCTGCTGCTATATCATGTATTCTGCTGCACGGCAATAAAAACGAAAGTATTATTTCACAGATGAATGAACGCACAAAGGAGTGATATTATGATATGTACCAAGAATTTGATAAAAACATACGGAAGCGGAGAAAATGCAGTTCATGCGCTGCGGAGCTGTAATATTTTCTTTAGCGAAAAGCAATTCACCGCCATAGTCGGAACGTCGGGAAGCGGAAAATCTACCCTGCTCCACTTGCTCGGAGGCTTGGACACACCGACTGACGGTGAGGTGCTTTATGACGATATTTCCATTCTGAAGCTGGACGATTCCAGATTATCGACTTTCCGCAGGCAGAACATCGGATTTGTGTTCCAGTTTTTCGAGTTAGTACCCGAGCTTACGGCAAAGGAAAATATACTTCTCCCTTTAATGCTTGACAATGCAAAGGAGGACAAGGCGTATTTTACACAACTTGCCGAGACCCTTGGCATATCCGAAAGGCTTTCCCACTATCCGTCACAGCTTTCGGGAGGTCAGCAGCAGAGGGTTGCCATTGCAAGGGCGCTTATTAACAAACCAAAAGTCATGCTTTGTGACGAGCCTACAGGAAATCTTGATGAAAAATCAAGCAGAGAAGTAATTGGCTTGCTGAAAGATTTGCAGAAAAAATACGGTCAGACAATTATTATGGTAACTCACGATTCTGATATAGCTTCCTCTGCGGATAAAATAATTCGCATTGAGGACAGAGAAATACAGTGAATGTAAATGATGATTTTTAACGTGAATATTAAATTGTATAGAATCAAAACCACCTGTTTTACGGGTGGTTTTGATTCTATAATTAAGTATGTTCTCTACAATTCCCCAACGGGGAATTATAGTCTATACTTTTTTTAAGGGTGCTTGTAGAAATTTTCAAGTTCATACTTATCCTCCACGAAAATACGCTTATTAGCTATACAGTTTGGTTATCGACATAACAGTACGCCTACTAATAATATCGTTAACGCTCAACGGCTTTTTTTGCCCGTTCAACTCAATTTTTGTTGAACTTTATTGATTTCTGTCGAAATATGATGTACATTGAAAATAGTATATATTGATTGTCTAAATGCATTTTATTCCATTTTTTATACCGTTTGTCAGATTTCTGTTGATTTTTGTCGAAATTTGAGATAAGATATAAAGAATCAGGAGATAAAGTTCAGATAATTATTTATTTTCTATTGGAATCCGCTGTAGTTTAAGACTTATTCAATTTTTTAAGGTACAGCTTATGCAGGGTTGCCCATGCACGGGAAATACACTCGTAGACATGCTTGCAGCCATAGTGTCTAAAAGAGTTGTGTAGTTTTACCTTAAAATCTGATGTATTTCTTTAACTAATATTATATACCCCAAATCAAGGAAATTTAACAATGTGATGTATTGTTTAAATACGACAAATTTGTATTTTTGCAAATTATTTTGAATTTTTGGTAAGTCTGTCAGTATAGAATAAGAAAAAAATTGGAC
>CAMWVO010000094.1 GCA_947177695.1 uncultured Clostridia bacterium | reverse complement strand
ACATGGACGACGAAAGCGTTATCGCTAAAGGTAACTGCGACAGGATCGGTATCGGCGGTCATATCGCCCACAAGACTTTCGACGGCAGGACTGTTGACATGGACTGCGATTTCCCCACCCATACCGAGGCTTTTGAAAAGCTTGTTGAAGTACTTACAACAGGCGACGCTTCCGTTATCAAGTCCATGGACGAGATCTCCGCAGTAGGTCACAGAATAGTACAGGGCGCAGAAATTTTTGACAAGACAACTCTTGTTACAGATGAAGTCATCCAGCAGATCGACGATTTGCAGGACCTTGCTCCCGTACATAACCACCCTCATGCTCTTGCGCTCTGGGCGTGCAAAAAGGTTCTCCCCGAAAACGTTCCTCAGGTTGTTGTTTTTGACACCGCATTCCACCAGACAATGCCCGAAAAGGCTTATATGTACGGTCTTCCCTACGAGGATTACGAGAAGTACCACGTAAGAAAATACGGCTTCCACGGCACTTCCCACAGATTTGTTTCCGCGGCTCTTGCGGAGGCTATGGGCAAGGACATCAAGGATTTGAAGATAGTTTCCTGTCACCTTGGAAACGGTTCTTCAATTACTGCTGTACAGGGCGGAAAGTCTATCGACACATCAATGGGCTTCACTCCCCTTGACGGCGTTGTAATGGGTACAAGAACGGGCAGCGTTGACCCCTCCGCTGTAACCTTTGTTGCCGAAAAGCACGGCTTCAACACAAAGCAGATGAGCGACTACATGAACAAGAAGTCCGGTTTCCTCGGCGTATCGGGCGTTTCTTCGGACAACCGCGATATTTCGGGTGCGGCGGCTCACGGCGACAAGAGAGCAAAGCTTGTTTCCGAAATGCTCGTATATGAGATCAAGAAGTACATCGGTTCCTATGCTGCGGCTATGAACGGTCTGGACGCTGTTCTGTTCACGGGCGGTATCGGCGAGAACGCTTCCGAGGTTCGTGAGGGCGTTTGCGCTGACATGGATTTCTTCGGTATCAAGATAGACAACGAGCTGAACAAGACTATCCACGGCGAGCTGAAAAAGATCTCCACGGCAGACTCCAAGGTTGAGGTTTGGGTAGTTCCCACCAACGAGGAGCTGCTTATTGCAAGAGATACGCTGGAGCTTGTTTCCAAAAAATAATTATATAGTATAAATATTGAAATTCAGGGCGGGACAAGTCTGTATTGGCAAGCTCCCGCCCATATTTATTTTTAAAGAAGACAACGTAAAATTTTAATTTTGCTTGACACCATATATGACACCATGCTATAATATAACAAGGAGAATACACGATGTCAAAATGGAATAAACTATTGAATAAAATTCGTACGCTTTCAAAGGACGTGCGGTTTGACGAACTGCGAAAGGTGCTTGAAAGCTATGGGTATACAATGTACGCACCGTCGGGGGGCAGCAGCCATTTTACATTCCGTAAGAAAGGCTGCAAGCCTATAACCGTCCCGAAGCACGAGCCTATCAAAAAGGCGTATGTTGAAATGGTCAGAGAAATTATCGAAAGTGAGGAAAACGGCAATGAAAACCTTGAATGAATATCTGAAAATTCCATACCGTCTTGAAATTATTCCCGATACGGAAGAGGGCGGATTTGTCGCTTCTTATCCCGAACTGCCGGGGTGCGTTACCTGCGGCGAGACCGAGGAGCAGGCAGCCGCAAACGCTTCCGACGCGAAAAAAGCATGGCTTGAAGCGGCTTTGGAGGATGGCGTGGACATTGCCGAGCCTGATTCGGAAAACAATTTTTCGGGACAGTTCAAGATAAGAATACCCAAAAGCCTGCACAAGCAGCTTGCCGAGCAGTCAAAGCGTGAGGGTATAAGCATGAACCAATACTGCCTGTATCTTCTTTCGCAGAACAATGCCGCCAATACATTTCGGCACGCCGACCGAACTTAAGGAGGACGTTCAATGGACGGTCGGAAAATTATAGTTATAGGCAGTCCCGGGGCGGGAAAAAGCACGTTTTCACGGTGGCTGCGTGACATAACCGGTCTGCCGCTTTATTACCTTGATATGATCAAGCACAAGCCCGACAAGACAACCACTACCAATGAAGAATTTGACAAACGTCTGTCCGATATCCTGCGTGCTGACAAGTGGATAATTGACGGCAACTATCAGCGCACCATGGAAATGCGGCTGGAGAAGTGCGATACGGTGTTCCTTATGGATTTTCCGTTGGAGGTCTGTTTGGCGGGAGCGGCGGCACGGGTCGGCAAAAAGCGTGACGACCTGCCGTGGGTCGAGGAGGAGTTTGACGAGGAATTCAGGCAATGGATAATTGATTTTCCAAATTTAGCATTGCCGCATATATACCAAATGCTGGAACACTATAGGGACAAGACTGTTGTGATTTTTAAATCGCGGCAGGAAGCTGAAAAATATTTACAAAAATTAGAAAAGGAGTACCGAAATGACTAAGGAAAAAATTGACAGGATAAACGAGCTGGCGAGAAAATCCCGAACAGCGGAGGGTCTTACCGAGGCGGAAAAAGCCGAGCAGGCAGCTCTGCGGCAGGAGTACCGCGACGGCGTTAAAGCCAATTTAGAGGGTCAGCTTAAAAATATCGAGATCGTTGACAAGGAGTAATACTATGGAAATTATTGACTATTTTAAATCGGACAAGCCTGAACATTGGCTTGCGGAGATAAAAAAAAGCGACTGGCGTGGGGCGGCATTTCTGGCGAAGCTTATAGAGGAACATTCCTTTCACGACAACCTCGGCGCGGGGACGCTGCTGCTTCTTGCCGACGGTGACAGGCTTGTTTCCTTTATGACCTTTACCGAACGGGACTGCATAGACGACGATGCGCTTACCCCTTGGATAGGCTTTGTCCACACATTTCCCGAATATCGCGGACGCAGATGTGCTGGAACGCTTATCCGCCGCTGTGAGGAAATTGCCGCTGAAAAAGGAATGCCGCGAATATATCTCTGTACAGACCATATCGGACTGTACGAAAAATACGGCTTTTCGTACATGGAAAACCGTATCGATCTTCACGGCGAGGACAGTCGTATCTACTTCAAGACCATATCAAAAGGAGTATAAAAATGCTTAATTTTGACATATCGGCATTGCCCACGCCCTGCTATGTTGTGGACGAAGCTTTGCTGAAAAAAAATCTGGAGATACTGAAATCCGTGCAGGACAGGACTGGCTGTAAAATTTTGCTTGCGCAAAAGGCATTTTCCATGTACAGCACGTACCCGCTTATCGGCAAATATCTGGCGGGGACTACCGCAAGCGGCTTGTTTGAGGCGCGTCTCGGTCGGGAGGAAATGCCTAATCGGGAGGTACACGTTTACTCTCCCGCCTATAAGAAAAGGGAATTTGAGGAAATCGTTACAGTCGCCGACCACATTGTTTTCAACAGCTTTGCACAGTTTGAAAAATTTTACCCAGACGTTCTGAAAAGCGGTCGGGACATTGAAGTCGGTATCAGAATGAACCCCGAATACTCGGAGATCGAGACGGACATTTACAATCCCTGCTTCAAAAATTCCCGCTTGGGGACGGTTTTTGCAGAGTTCCCCGACACGCTTCCCGAGGGAATAAGCGGCTTGCATTTCCATACAATGTGCGAACAGGGGGCGGACGTTTTAGAGCGTACCGTTGCCGCTGTTGAGGAAAAATTCGGAAAGTATTTCCACGGCTTGAAGTGGCTGAATTTCGGCGGCGGACACCACATTACCCGTGATGATTACGACGTGGAAAAGCTTGTGGGAATTATTGACAGAGTGCAGAAAAAGTACGGCGTACAGGTCTATCTTGAACCGGGAGAGGCGGTTGCTCTCAACGCGGGATTTTTGGTTACGGAAGTGCTTGACACGCTGAAAAACGGCATGGACCTTGCCATAGTGGACACCTCGGCGGCTTGCCATATGCCCGACGTGCTGGAAATGCCCTACCGTCCCAACATTATCGGGGCAGGTATGCCCGACGAGAAGCCGTACACATACCGCTTGGGAGGTCCCACCTGTCTTGCGGGGGACATTATCGGGGACTATTCCTTTGACAAGCCGCTGAATATCGGTGACAGACTGGTTTTCTGTGACATGGCTATCTATTCCATGGTAAAAAATAACACTTTCAACGGTATGCCCCTGCCCGCTATTGTTTGGTGCGGGGAGGACGGGACGTGCAGGACGGTCAAAAGCTTCAGCTACGAGGATTTCAAGTGCAGACTTTAACAAAACGAGGATAGAAACGGTTTTCGCTTCTATCCTCGTTTTTTACAGCTGGTCTATGGAAAGGGTCGTGACTTGTCCGTGGTAGTAATTCACCGTTTCGGCGGTAAATTTGAACACGCAGTAATCCTCGTCGTCAACGCCCTTGGGATAGTACTTCTCATCGCCGTCCTGCCAAAGCATAGCCTTGGTTTCATGGTCGGTGCAGACCTCCATAGTCCCCGTAAAAAGCGCGCCTGCGAAGTTAGTCTCATCGCAGTAATAAACGCAGGCTTTGGGGTTTTTAAGGAACTGTCCCGCACGCTTGGAGCTTGTGTTTGTGGAAAAATACTGGATCTTCATGCTTTCGTGTTCAGGCACAAGCATACACTTTATTTGTGGAAAGCCCGCCTCATTTACCGAGCCCACATAGGCGACCTCCGCATTTTTTCGCAATTCAATAATTTCAGAAATAATTTCTTTCATTTTAATTCTCCTTTTTGAGTAAATTTTCAAGCACTTTCCCAAGATACGTTTCAAAAGTGAATATCTCCTCATCGCTGAACCCATCGTAAAAAATCTCGGTCATTTCAGCCGAAACAGCGTCATATTGACTTTTCAGCCCTCTTGCTTCTGGGGTAAGGACGATCTTCAAGGCTCTGCGGTCATGGGGACTGCTTGTTCTTTGGATATGTCCCATTTTCTCCAATCTGTCAAGCATACTTGTAAGGGTGGTTTTGGCAAGTCCTGTTTTTGCGGCAAGCTCGCTTATGGTGATATTGTCATGCTCCCAGAGGACGAAAAGAATGCGTCCCTGCGCGCCGTTGAACTCGCTGATACCGTGTTCCGCAAGAAGCTTTTCAAAAACCCTTCCCTGTATCTGCTTTATCATGCTTATAAGGAAACCGCCGTTTGTCTTGTCTGCCAAGGTATTTTTCACCTCCTACTATATAGTATAATACTATATAGTACTAATGTCAAGCTTTTTTTTAAACATATTTTGACAGAAACACTTTTTCCGATGACAAGCCGCTGAATATTGGTGACAGGCTGGTTTTCTGCGACATGGCTATTTACTCCATGGTAAAAAACAACACCTTTAACGGTATGCCCCTGCCCGCCATTGTCTGGTGTACCGAGGACGGAACGTGCAGGACGGTCAAAAGCTTCGGCTACGAGGATTTCAAGTGCAGACTTTAACAAAACGAGGATAGAAACGGTTTTCGCTTCTATCCTCGTTTTTTACATTTGGTCTGTAGGCAGGGTAACATTGCTTAGTCCGCGGCAGTAATTCACCGTATCGGCGGTAAACTTGTACGCGCAGTTTTAAACCTTTATCTCCTTACAGCTTTAGCCATTGGAAATTATATCTCGCAGCAAACGAACTCGCTGCTGCAGATGATACAGATGATGCAGATGATACCGACGGTACCGAAACGCCTCTCGAATTTGCACGGCACGCCGCTTTGATCTGATTTAGCGTTGTACTGTACTCGGGCAGGATACCGTTGCCTCTGTACACAGCGTTGTCGTAAAATTTTTGCAGCTCGCTGAAATACTTTCCGCTTACCTTAGCGTCAAGGTAATATTCACGGGTGGCAATATTGTCGCAGTTTGCCCGTGATTCGGCTGTGCTGAAATCATAAAAAAGATCGTCCAAACGGTTGTGCAAACCGCCGTCAAGACCTACCTTCCACATGTTGTAGGTCATTTTGTAAAGCTCACGGAAAGTCATTCCGTCGGAAAGGTCGTATTCGTCGATAATTGCCTGGCGAACTTCATAATCGCTCATATCTCCGTACAATGCCTCACGACGTGCAGCTTTTACGTGTTTTTCATTGCCCAAATCATCGCCCAAAGCCGCAGCCACTTCTTTCTCAAAGCGGCGTATTACTTTATTGTAGTCATCATAATCCGAGGGCGCCATCGGGTAGCTTATTGCGTCTGCGTAGTAGAAATTTTTACCATAGCAATACTGATATTTCTCATAAATTGCCTTGTAAATTTCAGCGTCGGACATTCCCGTAAAATCCTCTGCCGCGGTCAGCTTAGCAAATTCTGCCGAATGTGTGAAATCAAAACAGCTTCTCTGATACCTGAGACCATTTTCTACATTAGGGCTGAACTCGGGCGTGTACAAGCCTTCAAATGAGATTTTTTGCATCTTGCTTACATCATATTCTTTGCCGTTTATTGTGATGATCTGATCGTTCAGAGCATCTTGAAAGCTATATTCCGCCATAAGCTCGGCAATAGTGACAACTTTTTTGCCGGTAAGGTCTAACCCTGTATTAACAGGATTAAAATAGGGATTTGCGCCGGCAGTAGATTGAACATTCATTGTGATACCTCCTAAATCATAGTATTATCAATTTACTCCGTTAAGAGCAGTTTGGGCAAGTCCCGTTTTCTCCGAAAGCTTGCTGACGGCAATGCCGTCCCGTTTACGGAGTACGAAAAGGATACGCCCGTGCGCGATGTTGAACTCGCTGATACTGTGTTGCGCAAAAATTTTCCCTATGCTTGCTTTATCCTGCTTTCAAGGAAACCGCCGTTTACCTTGTCTGCAAAGATATTTTCCATCTCTTGCTATATATTATAAAACTATACAGCGCTAATGTCAAGCTTTTTAAAACACATTTTTACAGATACACTTTTGCCGGAAATTAATAAGACGCGGCTGATATTTTGCAATCAAATTGTAATTTTATTTTCACTGTATTGTAA
>CAMWVO010000093.1 GCA_947177695.1 uncultured Clostridia bacterium | reverse complement strand
GCCCTCTGGACTTCTGCGAGCTGGGCTCAGCTCGACCAGCTTTAGTCGGCGGCGTCGCCGCCGAAGTGCTACGACAGTTAGTCGCGTAAATCAAAATTTATCCCCATGCATACAAATAAAATCTATAATTCATTGACTTTGCGGGAAACTTGTAGTATAATTTAATGGTAAGCCAAATAATAAAAGGAGCTGTTATTGTGAAAACTGCTGTAACATATGAATTCGGCAAGGTTTTTCAGCACTTCGGTCACACAGAATTTTTCAAAATCTACGAAATTTCTGACGGAAAAATACTCGGAAGCGAGCTTATTTCTTCAAACGGATCTGGTCACGGAGCGCTTGCGGGTCTCCTCAAGGAGCAGGGCGTTAACGCTCTCATCTGCGGAGGTATCGGCGGCGGAGCAAAAACTGCTCTTGCTGAGGCAGGAATAGCCGTTTACGGCGGAGTAACCGGTGACGCGGACGAAGCCGCAGAAGCTTTTGCGGCCGGTAAGCTGTCATACGACCCTGATGTTATGTGTTCCCACCACGACCACGGCGAGGGTCACTCCTGCGGAAATCACGAACATGACGGCGGGCATGACTGTCATCACGGAAACTGCGGGTAAATTTCCCCGTAAAATATACTTTTGGTATATATCGAAAGGAGTACTATAATGAAAAAATCGCGAATTATCCCTATTCTGGGCGCGGCGGCTTTATGTCTGCTTACCCTGACTTCCTGCGGCGACAACGCTCAGGCTGATGCCGCCGAAACTACTACTGCTGCGGAGGTACACGATATGAACACGGAAACAACTTACAAAGCTACTGCCGAGAACGTTAAGCTTCTCGGACGTACATACTTTAACGAGGACAAGCTCTACTGCGCGCTGTCAGGTTCGGGTGCGGAATTTTCCTTTACGGGAACTAAATGTACTGTGAACGTAAACGGCGACTCCAACGCCATGAACGCTTCCGCCGCTGACAATCAGGCTCGTGTGGGAATTTACGTAAACGGTGAGCGCGTTATCGACGACATGGTTGATAATCTCCGCGAAAGCTACGACGTTTTCGAGAGCGACACCCCTCAGGACGTTACAGTCTCCATTGTTAAGCTGTCAGAATCGCCCATGTCCACAATTTCAATAGGCGACATAAAGGTTACGGGAAGCGTTATCAAGCCCACCCCCGACAAAGACCTTTTCATTGAGTTTGTTGGAGACTCAATAACCTGCGGCTACGGCGCGGACGATCCCGTCAAGGAAAACCACTTCTCCACCAAGACCGAGGACGTTACCAAAGCATACGCCTACAAGACCGCTCAGGCTCTGGACGCTGACTACAGCATGGTTTCGTTCAGCGGCTACGGAATTATTTCGGGCTACAGCGACGGAAACAAAAAGGTCTCCAACCAGACCGTGCCTCAGTACTACACAAAGCTGGGCTTTTCATGGTCTCCCAACGGAAGCTTCGTTCCCGCAAACATTGACTGGGATTTCAGCGGACGTCAGCCCGACGTTGTTGTGATCAATCTGGGTACTAACGACGACAGCTACACAAAGTCCGAAACGGAACGTCAGGAGGAGTACGCTGCTGAGTACGTTAACTTTATCAAAACTATCCGCGAGAAAAATCCCGACGCGAAGATCGTCTGCACTCTCGGCGTAATGGGCGACAGACTTTTCGAGTACGTACAGAAAGCCGCCGACGAATACATAGCGGAAACCGGCGACAAGAACGTCTACACCATGAAGTTTGACGTGCAGTCCCCCGACGACGGATATTCCGCAGACTGGCATCCGTCTATAACCACACATGACAAGGCTGCCGCAAAGCTTGCCGAGGAGATCAAGAAAATTCTTGCTGAATAAATACTTGAATAACAAAGCATGAGGAAAGCAAAATCCCCGCATACGTAAGGTATGCGGGGATTTCTGTATACAAATCAAAAAGCTCAGACAATAAGGGATTTTCCCGTCATTTCGGGAGGCTGAGGCAGGTCGAGGATTTTCAGCATTGTAGGAGCGATATCCGCCAGAACGCCGCCCTCGCGGAGCTTGCAGTCGCCGTATCCCACAACGATAAGTGGAACGGGATTTGTGGTGTGCGCCGTAAAGGGAGAGCCGTCCGCTTCCATAAGCTTGTCGGCGTTGCCGTGGTCGGCAGTGATTATCGCCGCGCCGCCCTTTGCAAGAATAGCGCTGACCATTCTGCCAACGCACTCGTCAACCGCTTCAACGGCAGCCTTTGCAGCGTCGAAAACGCCTGTGTGACCTACCATGTCGCAGTTCGCGTAGTTGAGGATTATAACATCGTACTTGTCGGAATCAATAGCCTTTTCCACCGCGTCCGTAACCTCGTATGCGCTCATTTCGGGCTTCATGTCAAAGGTTGCGATCTTGGGTGAATCAATGAGTATCCTGTCCTCTCCCTCAAAGGTCTTTTCCTCGCCGCCGTTAAAGAAGAACGTTACATGAGCGTACTTCTGTGTCTCGGCGATACGGAGCTGCTTCAGACCCTTGCTGCTGACATATTCGCCCATCGTCATGGTGAGAGCCTCTGGAGGGAACGCAACCTCAACGTTGGGCATTTCAGCGTCGTACTGAGCCATGCAGACAAACTTAACGGGGAAGAAGCCGTTCCGTCTTTCAAAGCCTGTGAAAGCCTCGTCCACAAAGGAGCGTGTGATCTGTCTTGCGCGGTCGGGACGGAAGTTAAAGAAGATAATGCTGTCGTCAGCACCGATCATGCCGTTCTTGTCAACCAC
This sequence comes from uncultured Clostridia bacterium, assembly GCA_947177695.1. Lineage (GTDB taxonomy): Bacteria > Bacillota > Clostridia > Oscillospirales > Ruminococcaceae > RGIG8773. The sequence continues at coordinate 4,204 of CAMWVO010000093.1, read as the reverse complement.
CGTGGGGAGCATAAACTCATCGGTAACATCGTTCTTGTAGGAGTTTCTGATTGCTTCAACAGGGTCTGTCTCCTGAACGCCCTCGCCGTAAACAAGCGCGCTGTAAGCCTTTTCAACTCTGTCCCACATATTGTCTCGGTCCATTGCGTAGAAACGTCCCGCGATAGTTGCCACGGAACCCACGCCGATCTTCTTGATCTCGGCAACAAGTTCTTCCATGTACTCCGCAGCGGAGGAGGGAGGAACGTCACGTCCGTCAAGGAAAGCGTGAACGTAAACCTTGTCCAGACCGTTTTTCTTAGCCATTTCAAGCAGACCGTAAAGATGCTCCGAATGGCTGTGAACGCCGCCGGGAGAGAGAAGTCCCATAAGATGAAGCGCGCTGCCCTTAGCCTTGCAGTTCTCGATAGCTGCCGTAAGAGCGGGATTTTTGAAGAAGTCTCCGTCCTTGATGGACTTGGATATCTTGACAAGCATCTGGTACACGATCCTGCCTGCGCCGATATTGGTGTGACCTACCTCGGAGTTGCCCATCTGACCGTCGGGGAGACCAACGTCCAGACCAGAAGCGCCGATAGTGGTGTTGGGGTACTCCGCAAAATATTTGTCAAGATTAGGCTTTTTGGCGGCGGCAATGGCGTTGCCGTAGGAATCGTTGTTGATACCGAAGCCGTCCATAATAATCAAAGCAAGTGGTTTCTTGCTCATTGTAATCATTCCTTTCATAGAGATCAGGTGACAGCGGTTTGTTTGCCGTGATCCGGCAAACGCTATATACTGAAATTTTTGGGGACAAACCAGAACCCCACATAATAGCGGGTCTCGTCCTCAAATGGGTCGTAGTCTTTCCAGACCTTGTAGAACAAGCCGTAGTAATCCGTGCTGCCGTTATCGTACTCAATAACGGGACAGCAGAACAGCGGCGGCTGATTGTTTTTCTTCGCGCGGAGCAAGTCCACCGAAAAAAGCGCGGCGGCGATACATAGTATCGTTATACAGATCGCTGTTATGATCTTCCGTATTTTCGGGGACATGATCTTATTCCGTTTTTGTTCCTCTCTGCGGGCAAGCTTCAGCTGTTTTGATTTCATAATACCTGCCCCCTCGGAGAATTAAACGTTCTGTAGGGGACGGATCTCCCGTCCCGCAAAGGCGTACAATGGGCGGGAAAAACCCCGCCCCTGCGATTTAGCCGTTCACAGCAGCCTGTACGATCGTGTTGAAGTCGGCAGCTTTAAGGGACGCGCCGCCGATAAGTCCGCCGTCAACGTTGGGCTTGGAAAGAAGCTCGGCAGCGTTGCCTGCGTTCATGGAACCGCCGTACTGGATAGTAACAGCGTCCGCAGTAGCCTGATCGTAAAGCTTTGCAAGAGTTGCACGGATAAAGCCGCAAACCTCCTCAGCCTGATCTGCTGTAGCGGTCTTGCCTGTGCCGATAGCCCATACAGGCTCGTAAGCGATAACGGTTTTCTTAACGTCCTCAGCGGAAATGTCGAACAGGTCAAGCTTGATCTGACGTGCAACAACCTCATCAGTAATGCCGCACTCGCGCTCCCAGAGAAGCTCGCCAACGCATACGATAGGCTTCAGACCGGCGGCAAGAGCAGCCTTTGTTCTCTTGTTTACAGTCTCGTCTGTCTCGCCGAAGTACTGACGTCTCTCGGAGTGACCGATAACAACGTACTCCACGCCGATCTCTGTGAGCATATCTGCGGAAATTTCGCCTGTGAATGCGCCGCTCTTTTCAAAGTGAACGTTCTCCGCACCGATCTTAACGTTTGAGCCTGCAACAGTGTTTACAGCAGTTTCAAGGTTTGTGTAGGGAACGCACGCAATTACCTCAACCTCGCCCGCGTTTGCAACCAGCGGCTTGATAGCTTCCAGAAGCTCCTTAGCCTCGGGACGGGTCTTGTTCATTTTCCAGTTTCCTGCGATGATAGCTTTTCTTAAAGATTTGTTCATGATGATTTCCTCCTGATAATTTTTTTATAATACAGAGAAAAAATTTCTCTTTTATTCAATGATCTCAACGCCCTCGTCATAAGTAAAGGATCGCCGGAACATGTCAGACTTAAGGTAGGAGCAGCCGCTTATATCGAGTTCGGTAAGCTTATTGCCCTCGCATTTCAAGAGATTTAACCGCTTACAGCCCTCCAAATTGATATTTTCCAGCTTGTTGTTCCGGCAGTTTAATTCTGTCAGCATTGGATTGTTTTTCATATCAAGCGACATCAGCTTATTGCCCTCGCATTCCAAACTCCTTAACCGATCACAGCTTTCCAAATTGAGATTTTTCAGCTTGTTGTTCCGACAGTCTAATTCTGTCAGCTTTGGGTTGTTTTTAATATCGATCAATGTCAGCTCATTTTCGGAACAGTACAGACCTGTAAGCTCGGTATTTTTCGTCAGATAAAGCTTTGTGAGACGGTTGTATCGGCAATTCAAATGCTCAAGATTTTTAAGACCGCTCACGCGCAGAACCTCAATATCATTACCGGCGCAGTTTAAGGATCTGATTTCCGCGTTATGGCTCAAATCGAGGGCTGTAAGCTTATTTTCATCGCAGTTTAAATGTTTGATCTCCGTATTATGGCTCAGATCAAGCCTTGTCAGATCATTTTTCTCACAGCTCAAACCTCTGAGCTGCGCATTATTGCTGACGTCAAGCTCTGTAAGTCCGTTGCCTCTGCAATACAAATTTTTAAGATTTGTAAGACCGCTTGCGTCAAACCGCGTAAACTTGTTGTTGTCGCAATCCAAAATTTCAAGATTCGCAAGACCGCTTACATTAAGCTGTGTAAGCCCGTTTCCTTCGCAGCACAAATCTTTAAGCTCCGCAAGACCGCTTAGGTCGAGATGTGTAAGCTTGTTGTCACCGCAATATAAATTTTCAAGCTTTTTGTTTTGGCTGACGTCCAGTTCGGTCAAGCCGCAGTAAGGGCAGTACAGGTCGGTAAGCTTTTTATTTTGGCTTATGTCAAGCTGTATAAGTTCGTTGTCCCTGCAATCTAAATATTTAAGCTCCGCAAGACCGCTTACGTCAAGCTGTGTAAACTTGTTATGACCGCAGTCTAATTTTTCAAGCTTTTTGTTTTTGCTGACGTCCAGTTCGGTCAAGCCGCAGGAACTGCAGGACAGTTCGGTAAGCGCGGTATTTTTGCTTATGTCAAGCTCCGTTAATTTACAGTCGTCAATATACAGCTTTTCAAGATTTGAAAAATACCGGATACCTTCAAAGCTTTTTACCTTGACAAGCTTTTTAACATCATAATACGGTTCGTGTGCGATCACGGTTACGGCGTCCCGCTCTTTTTGAGAAAGATAGCCGTTTCCGTCGTTATCGAACTGTGCTAAATATTCTCTGAAATTCTCGTCGGGGAAATATTTTTCGGTCAGCGGTACTTTTACGCCTGCCGCAAAGCTTGTCAGAGACACAGCCGTCATAGCTGCAACAGCGGCAACGGCAGCAGCTGCCATTTTTTTGAAATCCACAAAACCCATCCTCGTCAAAAAATTCCAACATATATTATACCATATTTTTGCATGGAATATATTGCTTTTTTGTTAACAAACATACGCATATGCAAACATCAAAAAGTCACGTCAGAGGGAAGTCCTGCTTATCGTCCGCAGCCTTGGCAAGCTCCCTCATGCGTTCTATCAGAAGCTCCTGCTCGTTCGGCGGAAGCTTTCTGAAAAGCCGCAGCAGGGTACGCTCGTCGGGTGTTCTGACAGGCGGCAAGTCCTCGTTGTAATAAAGCATATCGTCTATGGAAATATTGTAATGCTCGGAAAGCCGTATAAGATTTTTTGCGGTGGGATAATTATTTCGGTCGCGGTAGCACTGTATCGTTTGGTATGTCACATCTATTATATCCGCTATTTCGCACAGCTTGACGCCTGAATTTTCCAAACTGCGTATCCAATCGCTGAAAATATCCATCACCATTCCTTTCCGAGCTTCGCAAATCCTGATTTTTAAGTCCCAAAATCAGGATTTCATGCCGTTTTACGGTCTTGCCTCTTATTATATTTTAGTTTATTTTATGTAATATTGCTACAGATTATATCTGTATTTTGTGACTTATGCGTATTTACAGATATAATCTGTTATAGTATAATTATATTATATTATCCTAATCACCAATAAAAAGTGTAGATAAAAAATCTGCACAAAAATCATATATGCAAATTTTTGCTTGAT
>CAMWVO010000092.1 GCA_947177695.1 uncultured Clostridia bacterium | reverse complement strand
AGGCTGGCGAACTTTTTTGAGTCGGCGGCTACGCCGCCTGAGCGTCCCGACAGTTCGTGCGCTAAATCAAAATTTACCTGCGTAATTGATTTCCGTATATTTAATACAGCTTGACAACAAGTGCGTAATCTGCTAAAATTATCTCGGAGGTATACTGTATGCAAAAAACACTTTACATTTCCGATCTCGACGGCACGCTGCTGACAAGCGGTCAGTTCGTTTCCCGCAAAAGCTTTGAAACACTGAACAGGCTTTCCGAGCATGGTCTGCTGTTTACTTATGCGACCGCACGTTCGCTTATCACCGCCAAAAAGGTAACGGCGGGTCTTGATGTGAAAACGCCTGTAATCGTGAACAACGGTGTGTTTATAGTCGACAGTCAGAGCGGTGAAAAGCTTGTAAAAAATATTTTTTCATCGGGACAGGCTGAGGATATTTTTCAAACGTTAGCAGAATTTGGCATTGACCCGCTGGTATACTCCATTATTGACGGTACTGAAAAATTTTCCTACATACCTCAAAGACTGACAAGGGGTATGCGGGATTTTCTCGATACGCGGAAAGGAGATCCCCGTCACCGTCCGCTTTCGGGTGAAATCGGTATGCTTGACGGAGAACCGTTTTACTTCACTTGCATTGACGGTGCGGGAACTATGTCGGAAGCATACGAGAAACTAAAAAAACACTACTACTGTGTTTACAGCAATGATATATACAGCGGCGATCAATGGCTGGAGATACTGCCGAAAGCGGCGACAAAAGCCAATGCGGCAGTTCAGCTGAAAGAACTGCTTGGGTGTGACAGGCTTGTTGTATTCGGCGACGGAATAAACGATATCCCGTTGTTTGAAGCTTCGGATGAGTGCTGTGCCGTGTCAAACGCCGCCCCAGAACTGAAAGCGATCGCCGACGCAATAATCGGCAGCAACAATGATGACAGCGTTGCGGCGTACATATCACGTTGTTTTGAAGCATAATCTGATGTCTGACGAAAGATTAATAAAAAATTCACAAAAAATTTTTTAAAAAGCTTGACAGTGCCGAAGTAATGTGATATAATAAATAAGTCGTTAAGATTTCTAAAGTATGCGAGTGTGCTGGAATAGGCAGACAGGCACGTTTGAGGGGCGTGTGTCTTTGACGTATGGGTTCAAGTCCCATTACTCGCACCATTCTCAATTCCCGCAAATCCTTTTATAGAAAGGGTTTGCGGGTTTCTTATTTTTACCATTTTTGTAAATGCCCATTGTTTGCCCATTATTGTATCTTCCCGCCCCATTATGTAACTTTTTATCAAGAAGCATATGACTGCTCCTCATTGGCTTTGTCCTGCTCTCTTTTCTTTGAAAAATCCAGAGCATTGGCTATGATGTCGGAAGCCCTCGCCTGTGCCTCTTGGAACTCATGAGTATATATTCCCAAGGTTGTTCCGGAATTTGTGTGTCCTAAATCAGCGGATACCGTTGCCACGTCAACTCCTGATTGGATTAAAATGGAAGCATGGGCGTGTCTGAAGCTGTGAATATCGCAGAACCGCATATTGTTTTTTTCGCAAAACCTGTGAAGCCACAAATACGGCGAATTGTTGTTCATGGGGCGACCGTCGGCTTGGACAAAAATTCTGTCGCTATCTATCCACTTGCTTCCGAGCTTGTGGCGTTCTTCGTCTTGCTCGGCTTTGTAGGATTTCAGCAAATCGAATACAAGCTGAGGATATTTTCTGCTTCGCTGTGAACTTTTTGTTTTGGTGGTGTCGGTGTATATGCCTCGCTCTTTGGTATAGTTGGACGTGCGGCGAACACTTATAATGCTTCCATCAAAATCCACGTCTTTCCATTCAAGCCCCATCATTTCTCCTCGGCGAAATCCTGTGTACAGCAACAGCGTAAAGAACAGTCTGTATTTCAGCGGCGCAGTTTCAAGCAGAGTTAAAAGCTGCTCCAGTTCTTCAAGGGTGTATATGTTTTTCTCCTTTTTCTCGCCTTTGGGTATAGTGACCTTTCGGCAAGGGTTATCATTCAGCACGTCCATTTTTACAGCATAGCTCAGGACATCGCTTATTAACGACAGGTGATGTACTACCGTCTTTCGGGACAGCGGTTCGCCCGTTCTCATATTTTTGCCGTTCAGAAGCAGGTCATTGATAAACTGCTGAATATGCCGACCTGTTATCTTGTCAAGCCGCAAATGTCCGAGCGCAGGATATACACGAGGCGTAAGCTTTCTCATACGTTCATAGGACGTACTCCGCAAATTCAGTTTTGCATATTCTTCAAACCATTGCTCGGCAAATTCCTCAAACTTGATGTTTGCGGTAACTTGACCTTTTAGACATTTTTCCTCAAATAAAACAGCCTGTCTGTTTACCTCCTTTTCGATTTGCTTGTCTGTCATGCCTGCTTCGGGCTTCCACGTCATTTGTTGGAATTTTTGCTTGCCGTTGATGTCGTAACCGCAACTTATGCGAATTTCATAGGAATTATTCTTTTTCCTTATAGAAGCCATAAAATCAATCCTCCTGTTTACGAAAACAGGGTCTTGACCGCAACACTTTCTATATCAATTATATATAATAAGTGTCAAAAGTCAAGACCCTTTTTCTGAATTTTTGGTATTATACCACCTTATTGAAGTATGCAAGAAGCGCCTCTTTTGATATAAGGATTTTACCCCGTTTTCCCTGCCCTGTCCTTATGTACGGGATTTTATCCTGTGCCACAAGCTGACGGACGGTATGCTCCGAAAGACCTTTAATGATTTCCGTACACTCCTTAACTGTCAGCATTTCAACAGGCTTGTCCTTTGTGGTAATAGCGGCAGTCGGTTTTTCATCTTCCGTTTCTGAAAGTTGAGATAACAGTATAACAATTTGAGAGATTATTGCTTGTTTGTCTTTCATATAAAAAATCCTTTCTGTTTAATTTTTTTGTATCTGATAAGTACATTTCAATCCTTTGTAGCACCTATTGCCGCTGTGACCCGATGTTGATTTTTCAGCTTCGGGAAATACTTCCAACAGCATTTTACTGCAATTATTTGTTCCGATCGGCTTTAGCATATTTTGCGAGCAGTATTCGCTATATGCTCCAAATAAGTTTTTGCTTAAAAGAATGCCATTGCTTTCACACTTTACAAATTGAGTTATAAAGGATATGAAGCTGTTAGCGTCATTCCTGTATTCATCTACATATAAGTTTGACGTTTCTATATAAGTAAGCTCCATTCCATTATCAATAAATCGCTTTAAGCCCTCAATAGCAAACCTTAAAATCGTACCGAGAGATTCTTTATAAAGTCTCTCCGGCAAGTTGTTTATCCACATAGATTTATCTACGGATTTATTGTATCTGATGATTCTAAGCCTATTATAATAAGCTTCATCGGGTATGGATATTTCGGGCATATTATTGGCGGCAAATATCAGCAACGCATAGTTACGCATATAAAAGCCGTCTTTTCCTTTATGCTCTGCCATAATAGCGTCATTTCCCACAATGGTTTTGAAAATATCCAAACGTTTTGCCGTAATATCAGGTGCTTCTCCGCTGACATTCAGCGTCTTGCCAAGAAAATGTGATGTGCCGAACCTTGAAGCAAGCTGCTCAAAAGATACAGACGAACAGAATTCTTCACCTACAATTTTTTTCACAAGGTCAAGCATAACGCTTTTCCCCGAGTTGCTTTTACCATGAAGAAAAAATGCTACTTTCTGGTTGCGTATTTGGCTAATCGCCAATCCAAGCATTTCTTGTAAATTGGAAATATTTCCAGCATCATCTTCAAAACTGGTATCAAGATACTGTTGAAAAAGTTCTGCATTATCCTCAACACCAAGGTTGCTTGTGTAGGCGTTGAGGCAGTACGTAAAGGTGTATTCAGGAGAATGTTCGTAAACCTCTCCTGAAAATATGTCGAGTATGCCGTCTTTAAAGTTAATGAGTGAACCGTTATTACCCTCTGCAAATTCTCGGCTTTCAATATTAGGCATTGTAAGCAGTTCATTAATAACTTGGTCAATGTTGTTAATCTGACTGCGAATTTCTGTTGGAAGTTCATTTTTAAACTTGCTCCTGTTTTCTGTGTTATGCAAGCAATAGTACGTACCGTTTCTTTCACAGTAGAAATACGTCAAATCGTCTATGCGAATTATATTAACGCATGATTTTGTCAGATATTTCGCAATATCATAGCTTTTCATCTTTGAAAAATCAACGTTTTTAGAAACAAGAGCCTCTTGATTGCTTGATTTTTCAATGATTACAGCCATTCTGCGATTTTTCTCATATGGAAGAACTGTGTGTTTAAAATATTCAGAGATTGGAATAAAACCATTGTTGTCATTGTCAAAACAATTGATTTCATCATCGCTGAAGTCTTCGTCATTGTTCAATAACTCGTCAGCTTTTTCAACTAATTCATCAATGGTTAAACAACCCAGTTCTTTAGATAATTCTGACCAATCATCTTCACTCAGTTCCTCGTATTGGTCATAATCCTCAAAGTCGTTTATATTGGTGAATAAATCTTTTTCAATCATATTGATCACCTATTTGCTTTTGCTCGGATTGTACGGTTTTATCTTCACTTTTACATAGTAAAGCATTTGGAGTTTCAAACAGCCCTGCAAATGCAGTATCGTTTTTAACACTTCTAAGTGCAGTTGATTTTATGAGTGAAAATATAGCTGAAATACTCTCCATAACCCTATTGTAGCCATAATTGCTCTCTTTGTCCTTCAATCCAATGTCAATGGACATACCAGAAAGGCAACCGTTTGTAGCTACAGGTTTTGTCAGTAAAACACTTGCTGATACATCATCGCATACAAAAGCAAAAATAAACGAATGCATAAGATTATATGGGGATTTAGTAGAAATCTTCATACGCTCACCTTCAATATCTACATACCCAACAAAATCACCTGAATATTTTGGCTTTGCAGCAATGGTTAAATTATCCAAGTTAAGCGGGATAACTTCACCATTTTCATCTATGGCTGCACACACATAGCTATTTATACGGAATTTTCTTCCGTGAATGTATATGCACCTCTCGAACGAATCCATGTTCACACATATTGAATCCTCAAAGTGTACATCTGTAAAATGTACAAATTTTTCAGCTACTTTGGCTGACGAAATAATTTTCGACATTTTAAATGCCTCCTGTTATAAAATCACAATAAAAAATCACTATCCATGGCTAATGAACTTTTTCTGTTGTGTTGCTATTATTTTACCACATGAAAAACGATTTGTCAGAAAATCCGAAAAACCATTTTCAATTTAACGGATAACGCTATGAAGCCATTTGAAGCCATTGCAAGACTTATTTTAGAAATAAATTTGGTATTCCTATTAGAAAATCACCACATTTTTGTGAATCCCTAATCGTAATAGTAACAGGACAAATACCGCATTTCTTGAATTTATTTTTCAGCCGAAGTATCTGCTTCAAAGAATAATTGTAATTAACTGTCAAATCGTCAAATCTCTCTTCAATGGGCTTTCGGCTGTCGAGAATATCGAACATATGCTCCTTAGTCTTGCCTTTGAATGGCTGTAAGGAAATAATTTGTTTTGCCGTTTCCAGTGTTGCATAGCCGCCTTGCCAGAAGCTGCGTTCAATGCAGTCTTTCATTATATCCTGACTATCATATATAAAGCATGACAAAATTTCCTTTAATCCACACAAATTCCATTGACGCACATATTTATATATAGTATCTCTTGACAGCCTGACTTCCAAACGGAGAATTTTGCCGTACTCATCTTCCAATGTATACTCGGTTACCCTATTTGCAACTTCATATTCTTTATCATATATCTCTATTTCAAAGGACGGACATACAAGCGTCAAGCTGTGAAGATTATTATCAGCATCTGTAAATCGTTTTTCCTGCACATTTTGTCTTAAATAAGATTTCCTGCCAAGCTTTATGTAGGCTTCAATAACTGCGGGTGTCATAACATAGTTTACACATAGATCAACTCTGGATAATGTAAAATTATATATTGTCATATTGATTAGTTTTAGTGCCTCGTTAAGCCGTTTTAACATTTTCTTGCAGGAATCGGAACAGGTGAATATTTCTGTTTGGGTGTACCGTTCTGCCAATAAGTCGGTTGGATTTACGATAATTTCTATTCTCGCAAAGCCGTTTTGCATATACAGCTTTGAAGATACCCCGAGGTATCCCTCGGTCATAAATAACTTTGATTTTATGTAGCTTTGGTTGTCGGATTCCTTTTTCTCCCAAACATTCTTTTGAAGTATCAATTTTAACTCTCGGTATTTTTCATAGCTTAAAGAAGCCGTAAGCATAAATGTATGTATTCCAAAGCCGTCAGCTGATGTTTTATAGTTTATCATGTAATCACCTCGTACTTTTATTACGAGATTGTTACATGAATTTCAAAACAATATGAAAAGTTTGTCTGTACCATTTTTGATCTTACGTCTATAAATCACAGGCTTCTACATACATTTATGTATAAGAAAGTGTCTTTCCGGCGGGACATAATATACTGACACGCTGACAAGTATATTAATTCGTTTATCGTACTTGGTATATATAAGAAAGAAATAAATCAACCTGTCAGCCTGTCAGCACATTAATTGGAAATATTTGCAATTCAGTTTGCAGTATCAGTCTTGAATTTCCAAAACAAAAATCTCCATACCTAAAAAATACAGGTATGGAGACTTACTTTTGGCAATCATTTGTTTTTCTTTTTAACGTCAGTTACTTGAGATTTCTCAAAAAGGTTACTCAAATAAATACCAACGGCATTATCAATTTTAGAGAATAATTCGTCTTTACATTTTAAATCAGTTTCAATCTGTTTTTCAGTATCTTGTAGCGACTTAATTATCTTGTCAACAACCTCTTCATTAGACAAACCTGTAACACTTTTAAAATTAAAAAGTTCATTTAAATCTATGAGAAAGTTTTTATAAGAAATTTTAACTGGAATAATTTCCTTCACTATTTCCTCATTTTCATAATAAATGACATTATTTAAAGAGAAATCAAAGAATAAGAAATTATATAC
>CAMWVO010000091.1 GCA_947177695.1 uncultured Clostridia bacterium | reverse complement strand
GAGCTGGGCTCAGCTCGACCAGCTTTAGTCGGCGGCTTCGCCGCCGAAACGTCCCAATAGTTAGTCTTGTAAATCAAAATTTATTTGCGCAGCAATAATTATTTGGACTTCCCCAGAAAAGTCGGTCTGAACCACTTTCTGTAGCATTCTATTATAAGCGTGAGGGCGTACTCGTACAAAAGGAAAACCAGATTTCCCGCCACCAGCAGCGCGGGAATAAGCCATTCGTTATAGAAGCCGAATTCCTCGAACAGATCGAGAGTACCAAGAAGATTTGCAGTCACATAATAAATTATCACTATCGACACGTTGAAAACCGCAAGCTTGCACAGCCAGCACAGTACTTTCAGCTTGATTTTCTCAAAGTAAGATTTTGCAACGGGATAGTACCCGAAAAGCAGCGTGAAAAACAGCCACGCGTCCTTGTCGGGAGTGACGAAAAACGACAGCACCGACACCGCCGCGTAGGTGACAAACGCCCATGAGCTGCTTATCTCTATAGCCACAACAAATATCAGCATTCCCGCAAAAAGCGGCAGGGTTATGCTCAGCGGCGGAATTACCGCCGTCAGAAACATCAGCAGCAGACACAGTGCCGACACTACCCCGCCCAGCGCAACCTTATAGCTTACCTTTTTCATAATATTTCCCTTTCGTCAGCAGCAGGGTATGCAGTCCCCGCCCATGCACTCGCAGCAGCAGTCCGCGCAGATCAAGCCGTTGCATATATCGCATACGCTGCACCCAAACGCTCTTCCGTTTCCGCTGAAAGGATTTCCGTCGGGGTCTCCCTGCATATAGCCGTTCCTGCTTTCGGACATATGCCTGAGCGCGGAGTTGTATTCGGGATTGTAAGGCTCCATTCTGCACGCCTGCGAAAAGTTTGAATAGGCTTCGTTGAGCCAGCCGCGGGCATAGCACACGCTCCCTTTAAGGAAGTACCACTCGGCGGTCTTTTCGTCAATGCTTTCAAGCATACTTTCCGCATCGTTGTAGTTGCCGTTCTGGAGCTGACGGCGCCCCTCAGAAAAGCCTCCCGCAAAGGACTCCGCTCCCCCGCGTCGAGTATTCATAATGCTGTCGAAAGCCCTCTCTATCTCCGCAAGCTTTTCTTCGTCTCCCTCGTAACGCCGCATAAGACTTTTATAGGCGTCTCTTACCTCCTCATCGGAGGACGTGGGCATTACTCCAAGAATTCTGTAAGGGTCGTACATATTCTATACGCGGCGTAAAGCCGCACTCCTTTCCGTAATTGCGCTGCGGGTCACTGGTCGTCAAGCTCCGCGTTTTCCTCTTTTTTCTTGATAAGGTCGTAAAAGCCGTTTTTCAGTCCCAGATAAACGATATTGTCAATAATTGGCTTGAACCGCTTTATTTCAAGATGGACGTACGAATCCGCAAGCGCGCCGAGGGTAAAATTCACGCTGTCGGTAGTACGCTTCTGAATTTCGGGGAGATTTAGGTCGTTGATAGTCGGATTGCCGATAACAAGCGGATTGAAACCGCCATTGCGGAAATCCTTTTCCACGTCGTCGAAAGCGTCGGCAATGTAGACGTATCGCCCCAGCAAGTACCCGAAACGCCGCAGGATACGCTGTTCTTCTTTATCCTCGGAAAGACCCGCGGCTATCTCGGCAAGTATATTCGAGGACGGCTCTGAGGCGCGGTCGATGGATTTGCAGTTGTCCTTTTCAAGCTTCGCCTGACGGGACATCTGCTCGGCTGTATAGGCGGCAAGCTCCGGGTAAAGCTTCTCCGCTTTGGCGTATGACCTTTTCGTCAGTTTCAGCAGCAGCCAAGGAAAAAGCTTTGCCAGAAAACGACGGTCGTCAAGGTCGTCCTTGATCTTGTTGTGTATGAGTATCTCCGCGGCGGCGGCGGTATAGACCAGTCCGTCGGGAGCTTTCAAACATGGAGTTTTGCGCCACGGGTGAGCAATGCACCGCTGAGGTTCTATCTCGGCGGGACTATCGTTCAGCGCCAGAGCCATAAGTCCCAGAAACGCAAAATCGTAGCTGAGCGTCATTCTCGAAACAAAGCCGTACTCTTTGCCTAAAATCTTGCACAAGCCGCAGTAAACCGCTTTATAGGTATCATATTCGCATATACGCATATGCGGCTTAAACGGCTTGACATATCCGAACATGGCTCTCCCTCCTTTTCAGTCATTATTTAAAGTATACCACATTCTGTTAAATATGTCAAATTTATTGATATTTTTTCTGAAAATCGGAGAAAGATTGACATATTTTGAATGTTAAGGTATAATTAAAAAAATTTTTATGAAAAGGAACTTATTATGAAACGTACCGATTACATCGTAAGAAAAATTACCGTAAGCGAGCTTCCGCGGCTTACCGAGCTTTTTGACTATAACGATATTGACGATATGCTTGCGGAAAATGCAAGCCTTATCCAAAACAGAATTATAGATATTTTTATTCTGCTTGAGGGTGAAAAGCTTATAGGCGAACTGCACGTCAGCTATGAAAGTGAGGACAGGCTTGAAGCTATCAGGGGCGGGCGGGCGTATCTGTCCGCATACCGTGTACACAAGGACTTTCAGGGTATGGGTCTGGGAAAATTTCTTATGAAAAGTGTGATCGACACACTTGCGGCGGAGGGTTACTCAGAATTTACGGTCGGCGTTGAGGACGATAACGACAGGGCTTTGCACATATACAAAAAGTTCGGGTTCAGTCAGGTCATTGCCCGAAAATACGAGGAATATCAAGGCGACGGATATGAATACAATTTGTATCTGAAACGGCTGTAGTATATAATTAATAAGCAATTATTGACAAATCAATAGTTGCTTGTTTGTCTATAACGCCAAAATTCCAAGTTTACTTGGCAAAGTTCTTGACAAGTAAACTTGGCAGTGCTATACTGTGATCAATGACAAGAAAACTTGTCATCAGCTATTCACCCGATACTGTATGGAGGAACGTTATGGACAAAAATGAAATTCTTGAAAAAAGCAGAAATGAAAACAAAAATGCCGACCCTTATGAAATGGAGATAAACGCAAAAGCCCATTCATACGGACTGTGGAGTACACTGATATTTTGCGTTATATTAGCATTTATCAAGTTTATAAAGGAACAAAGATTTGATTTCAGCTTGGTGGCAATGATGTGGGTCTTAAACGCTGTAACATCCACATATAGGGCTGTAAAACTAAAGGAACAAATGCTTGTTGTACAGGCGGTTTTATCCTGCGCTGCGGCTGTTATATTTCTGGCTGTGGCTTTTCTTCAGATCTTTTTGGGCGTATTGGGGTAGCGTATGGAAGATAAACTTATTTTAAAAAACCGGCTTAAAGAGGTTCGTACCGAAAAGGGACTTTCCCAGACACAGCTTGCGGAAATGGTGGGCGTTTCGCGGAATACTATAAGCTCGATAGAGACGGGACAGTTCAGTCCCACGGCAAAGCTTGCGCTTATCATTTGTATTGCTCTCGACAAAAAATTTGAGGAACTGTTTTTCTTTTAAAGAACGGTCAGCAGAAAATTAACAAAAAATTCATTGACAAAAAATTTTGCCGGTGATATTATAATAACAATATGTGTAAAGGCTTTGATGAGGAGCAAAACGGACTTGCGGCACTTTATAAAACGTTTTATCTAACGGCGACAGGCTTTTTTAGGTACTGTGTTTATGTAAGGTGTTGTATGGAGAAATCTCAGAGAGCTGCCGCTTGGTGCGAGGCAGTATTTTTCCGCCGATAATATATCACCTCGGAGCTTTCCGTCAAAAGGGCACGTCCCAAGTAGAACGGAACGGGTTTCTCCCGTTACAGAGAAGCGTATTGTTGGATACGGCAGAGTGCGGCAAACTAATTAGTGCCGAACGAGAGTGGTACCGTGGAGTTGTTTAGTACACCTTCACCTCTTGATTTTATCTTGAGGTGAAGGTTTTTTATTTGGAAAGGAAGAGCATTATGATTTTAAACGGTTCGCAGATAATTCTTGAATGTCTTTTGGAACAGGGCGTGGACACGGTTTTCGGCTACCCAGGAGGCGCGGTGCTGAATATTTACGACGCGCTTTATGACTACAGCGACAGGATAACACACATTCTCACCTCCCACGAGCAGGGGGCTTCCCATGCGGCGGACGGATACGCGCGCTCCACGGGAAAAACAGGCGTTGTTATTGCGACCTCCGGTCCGGGCGCGACTAACCTTGTTACAGGTCTTGCAACGGCTTATATGGACAGCATTCCCATGGTTGCGATTACGGGAAATGTTTCCACAGATTTGTTGGGTCTGGACAGCTTTCAGGAGGTTGACATTACCGGAATTACAATGCCAATCACAAAGCACAACTGCATTGTCAAGGACGTTTCCGAGCTTGCGGACGCTATAAGAGACGCGTTTTTTATCGCAAACGACGGACGGAAGGGTCCTGTGCTGATAGATATTCCCAAGGATATCACGGCGGCGAAATGCGAGTACGAACCGAAAAAGCCAAAGAAGCACGTCTACTCTGCAAACAGCAGCGAGATAACCGCGGCGGCAGAGCTTATCTCAAAGTCCGCAAAACCGTTTATCTACGCGGGCGGAGGTGCAGTCTCCTGCGACGCTTACAGCGAGCTTGCAAAATTTGCCGATATTATCGACGCTCCCGTTTCCCTTTCGCTTATGGGACAATGCGCTTTCGACAATTCAAGTCCCCGCTATACGGGAATGATGGGTATGCACGGAACAAAGGCTTCCTCTCTTGCGCTGACGGAATGCGATCTGCTTATAGTTCTCGGTTCGCGTTTTTCGGACAGAGTTACCTGCAATTCCGACACGTTCCGCAAAGCTGCGGGCAGAGCTAAAATTCTCCACATCGACATCGACCCTGCCGAGATCAACAAAAATATTGCCGCCGACGCAAAAGTCCACGGCGATGTGAAGCTCATACTCAAAAATCTGAATGAAATGCTCATACCGAGAAGACACACCGAATGGATGGGTCTTATTGCGGAATGGAAAAAGCAGTACCCGCTTTATCAGGTATCGGAGGACGAAAACGCCGTACTGCCGCAGGAAGTTCTTGAAACCCTTAACAAGCTTACCGACGGAGAAGCGATCATCAGCACCGAGGTGGGACAGCACCAGATGTGGACGGCTGAATTTTACGATTTCCGCAATCCAAGAAGCTTTGCCTCGTCGGGCGGACTGGGTACTATGGGATACGGTCTTGGAGCGGCTATCGGCTGCAAGGTGGGCAATCCCGACAAGGTAGTTGTAAACTGCGCGGGCGACGGCAGCTTCTACATGAACATGAACGAGCTTACCACCCTTGCAAAATACCAGCTTCCCGTTATTGAGCTTGTGTTCAACAACAGCGTGCTGGGTATGGTTCGTCAGTGGCAGAAGCTTTTCTACAACAATCATTTTTCCCAGACCACTCTTGAAAAGCCTACCGATTTTGAACTTCTGGGAAAAGCGGTCGGCATTGAGGCTATGACGATACGTACGAAAAGCGATATCCGCCCTGTGCTTGAAAAGGCGATCGCCATTAACAAGCCCGTGCTGATAAACTGCATTATCGACATGGATATAAACGTACTGCCCATGGTTCCAGCAGGAGCTTCCATAGCGGAACCGATACTTGAAATAGATAAATGAGGGTGATTTTTATGAATAAGGTAACTATATTTGATTCAACGCTGCGTGACGGCGCGCAGGGTGAAAACGTGAACTTTTCCGTCGAGGACAAAATAAACGTTATGAGGGCTCTGGACGATTTCGGCATTGATTTTATCGAGGCGGGAAACCCTGCGTCAAACCCAAAGGACCTTGAATTTTTCAAACGCGCGGAGGAATGTCCGCCAAAACGCTCAAAGCTTGTGGCGTTCGGCTCTACGAGAAGAAAAAATATTTCCTGCGAGGAGGACGCTAATCTGTGTACTCTTGCCGACACCAACGTGGAGTACGTTTCGGTTTTCGGCAAAAGCTGGGATATGCACGCTACGGAGATAATAAACACCACTCTTGAGGAAAATCTGAACATGATCTCCGACACCATAAAATTCCTTACGGCAAAGGGCAAAAAGGTTTTCTTTGACGCGGAGCATTTTTTTGACGGCTACAAGGAAAATCCCGAATACGCGCTGAAAACTCTTTTAGCCGCAGAGGAAGCGGGAGCGTACTATGTTGTTCTCTGCGACACGAACGGAGGCTGCTTTCCCGACGAGATAGCCGAAATAACAAAAAAAGCGGTTGAGACCGTAAAGATCCCCGTGGGAATACACTGTCACAATGATACCGACTGCGCTGTTGCTAATTCTGTCGCCGCTGTAAAGGCTGGTGCTTTACAGGTGCAGGGTACTGTAACGGGCATAGGCGAACGGTGCGGAAATACAAATTTGTCCTGCGTTATAGCGAATTTGCAGCTGAAGCTTGGTATACAGTGCGTTCCCCAGGAAAGCGAAGCAAAGCTTACTCAGCTTGCGCGGTATATCGCCGAGGTGTGCAACATGAAGCTTGCGGGTTCGATGCCATATGTAGGTAAAAGCGCGTTCTCCCATAAAGGCGGTATGCACGCGGACGGGGTACAGAAAAATTCCCGCAGCTTCGAGCACATCCCTCCCGAAGCCGTGGGAAACAAAAGAAATATTCTGCTGTCAGAGGTTGCGGGACGTTCCGCTATCCTCCACCGCATAAACGAGATTGCCCCTGAGCTTACAAAGGAAAGTCCCGAAACAAAGGATATCATCGACCTGCTCAAGGACATGGAGTTCAAGGGGTATCAGTACGAAGCGGCTGAAGCTTCCTTTGAACTGCTTGTCAAGAAATACCTTGGAAAGATCGAGAATTTCTTTGAGATAAGCTACTTTAAAATTATCGGAGAAAAAGCGGGCGATCTGCAAAATCCTTCCTCGGCTATCGTAAAGGTTGCGGTAAACGGAAAAACCGAAATTGCCGCCGACGAGGGCGACGGTCCCGTAAACGCTATAGACAAGGCTCTCAGGCAGGCTTTGACGGTATTTTATCCCAAGGTCGCGGACGTTCACCTTATCGACTATAAGGTTCGCGTTATCGACGGAAGCGCGGCTACGGCGGCAAACGTAAGGGTACTTATAGAAAGCACGGACGGCAAGGATATCTGGACGACGGTCGGCGCTTCAACGGACGTTATAAACG
>CAMWVO010000090.1 GCA_947177695.1 uncultured Clostridia bacterium | reverse complement strand
ACTTCTGCCGCCTTTGAAAAGGCGGGCGAAACTTTTCCATAGGCGGCTTCGCCGCGCGGGCGTCTTAGTTAGTTGCGTAAATCCAAATTTATCACCTTTATCGACAAGATAACCGCAAATCTTTCGGGATCTGCGGTTTTTTCTTATGTTGTGCGGTTTTTTATTCGATCGCCGTTACGTCGTAGCCCTCATCTTCAATGGCGGCTTTGATCTCGCTGTCGGGCTTGTCGGTCTCGCAGGTGGCGTAACCGCCGTCAAGGTCAACGGTAACGTTTGCCGCTCCCAGATTTTCCAGAGCCTCCTTAACGTGAGCAACGCAATGTTCGCAGGACATACCCTCGATCATAATTTTTTTCATTGAAAAAACCTCCTGTTAAAATTTTAGAATTTAAAAATAGAGAACCTATACTCTATTTATTGCCCCATTCATTTAACCGATCTTTACCGTTTTCAGACGAAGCGCGTTGGACACCACCGATACCGAGCTTAAACTCATTGCCGCCGCGGCTATCATCGGGTTCAGAAGCGGTCCGCCGAAAATGTGCAGAAGTCCCATTGCAACGGGAATACCGAGAGTGTTATAGCCGAACGCCCAGAACAGGTTCTGACGGATATTCCTTATGGTTGCCTTTGAAAGGCGTATCGCCTTGCTTACGTCCCGCAGGTCGTCCTTTATGAGAACGATATCCGCGCACTCGATGGCAACGTCCGTACCCTGACCCACGGCTATGCCAACGTCCGCCTGTGTCAGAGCAACCGCGTCGTTTATGCCGTCGCCCGACATGGCGACCACCTCGCCGCTTTGCTGGAGCTTTTTGATATGCTCCGCCTTTTCTTCGGGCAGGACTTCCGCGATAAAGCTGTCGATGTTAAGCTCTCCCGCAACGGCTTTTGCGGTACGGGTGTTGTCTCCCGTCAGCATGACGGTCTTTATTCCCATTTTCTGTAATTCCGTTATGGCTTCGAGACTGCCTTTTTTTATGGTATCCGCCGCGGCGATAACGCCTATGAACACTCCGTCATAAGCGGCGTACATGGGGGTTCTGCCCATATCGGCGCAATGCTCCGCCTTTTGGCTGTGTTCTTGGGGGACAGCTATGGAATTTTCCTCCATAAGACGGATATTTCCCACCAACAGCTTTTTGCCGTCAACGGTAACGGAAATGCCCCGTCCGTCAAGATTTGTGAAATCCGCGGTGTCGGAAAGAGCAATGCCCTTTTCCTCGGCGCAGGTCACTATCGCCTCGCTGAGAGGGTGTCCCGAAGCGGCTTCACCCGACGCGGTAAGACGTATAAGCTCCTCCTCGGCTATGCCGTGGGGGAAAATATCTGTAACGGAGGGCTTGCCCTCGGTGAGAGTACCCGTTTTGTCGAAAACGACCGTGGTTATCTTGCAGGCTTGCTCAAGCGGTTCGCCGCCTTTTATGAGAATGCCGTTTTCCGCGCCCTTGCCCGTACCTACCATTATGGCGGTGGGAGTTGCAAGTCCCAGCGCGCAGGGACAGGCTATTACCAGTACGCTTATGAGAATTGTTATGCAGAACTCGCTGCTCTCCCCCGCGATAAGCCAGCCCAGACAGGCTATTACCGCAAGAGCCAAAACCGCGGGAACGAAGTACGCCGAAATAGTATCCGCAAGCCGCGCGATAGGCGCTTTAGTGCCCTGCGCTTCCTCAACAAATTTTATAATGCGGGAAAGAGCGGTGTCCTCGCCCACCTTTTCGGAGCGGTACTTGATAAAGCCGTTTTTGTTTATGGTTGCGCCGACTACCTTGTCCCCAACCTTTTTTTCGATGGGGACGCTTTCTCCCGTCAGCATGGACTCGTCAACAACCGCGCTTCCCTCGATGACCTCGCCGTCCACCGCAAGGCTCTCGCCCGAACGGGACACCACGATGTCCCCCACCTTGACCTGACTTAAAGCAACTTCAAGCTCCTTGTCCCCCCGCATTACAAAAGCGGTTTTCGGAGCAAGGTTCATCAGCTTCTTGACAGATTCGTCCGTCTTGCCCTTTGAGCGTGCTTCAAGGTATTTTCCCAAGGTGATAAGGGTCAGTATGGTAGCGCAGGACTCAAAATAAAGGTGCATTGCGTACTCGGTCTCGCCCTGTCCGATTTTGTACATGGCGTAAAAGCCGTACACCAGCGCGGCTGTAGAGCCGAGTGCGATAAGGCTGTCCATATTGGGGGAAAGCCGAAATAGGTTGCGGTAGCCGTCCCAGAAAAATTTCCAGCCGATGGCAATTACGGGAACGGTCAGCGCAAGCTGTATAACTGCAAATCCCATGGGACTGTGGTGGGGCTCTATGGCGCTCGGCAGCGGCATTCCAACCATGTGTCCCATGCTTATCGTCAGCAGCGGGACGGCGAACAAAAGCGACAAAATAAGTCTGATAAGCATGACCTTGTCGTGGGGCATTTTGGGCTTTGCGTTTTTGTCCGCAAAAGCATAACCAGCCTTAACGACCGCGGCTTCTATCTCCTTAACGCCGATCTTTTCGTAATCCACCGTAAGGGACTCCGCCGCAAAATTTACGCTTGCGGAGGCTACCCCGTCCAGCTTTTTCACGAACCGCTCTATCCTTGCGGCGCAGGCGGCGCAGGTCATGCCCGATATTTTAAAGGTTTTTTTCATAGAAAAATCTTCCTTTTCAGATAAAACTATACTAATATTGTACACATTAAACGTTAATAAAAACACAAATGTATATGACAATTATATAAATTAAGTATCTCTCCGCAAAATTAAAAATATGCGTTACACAAAAAGCTCGCATTCCTTTCTCTCGGAGCAGCTTTTTTTCAGCGCGAGAGCCGCGGCGGAGACCATTACCCTGCTGACGCTCCTTGCGGCGTGAGGACACCCTGTTACGCAGCGCATACAGGAAATACATTTTTGGGGATCGGCAGTTCCAACGTTTTCCGCGCTTATTGCTTCGGCGGGACACCTTTTTGCACAGGCTCCGCACTTTACGCAGGACTGATTTGCTTTCGGAGTAAGTCCCCCGCCCCCTGCCTTTTTGTAGGGACGGTTTCCCGCAAGCTTCAGCCCGCCGTCCTCTTTTGCATTTTGAAGCTTTTCAAGCACGGTTTTGGAAAACTCCTTCAGCTTTTTGACGTCCTCGGCGTCGGGTCTGCCCGCGGCGTATTTATGTATTATCGAATGCTCCGCCACAGCAGCAATTGCCGCGCCCGCCTTGAAGCCGCATTCCTTTGCAATGTCCTCCATTTCGACCAGAGTATCCTCATAGGCGCGGTTGCCGTACACGCACAGAAGCACGCACCCTGCTCCGCCGCCTTTTATCCTTTTCAATCTTTCCGCCGCTATGGCAGGAACGCGTCCTCCGTAGGACGGCAGAGCTATAAGAGCCATATCCCCGCTGTCAAAGGAATATTCCGAAAAGTCCTTTTTTGGGTCGGTGAGATCGATCGTCTCGACGCTTCCGCTCCATTCCTCCGTTACGGCTTTTGCCGCCTTTAACGTTCCTCCCGTGGGACTGAAAACTATCTGAATATAACGCAATCCGGTCTCCTCCTTGATGTAAAATTTAGAATTACATCTATATTATACCACGCCGAAGCTGTAATGTCAAGCTTTACAACACCGATCCTTTGTGATATAATATTAAGGAAGTGCAAAGGGTCGGGAGGCGAGTTAAGTGCATATAAGCAATAAATGCTCGATAGCAGTTCATTGTCTGCTCTGCATACACGAGTTCGGAGAAGATATCCGTATCACAAGCGAAATGCTTGCGGTGTCGTCGGGAGTAAATCCCGTAACGATACGCGGGATAATGAGCGCGCTCAAAAAGGACAGTATCATTTCCGTCAAGACGGGAACGGGCGGGGCGGTCTTATGCTGTCCCGCGGAGGAAATTTCCCTGTACCGCATATGCGCCGCCGTCGAACCCGATTTTCTCGAAAAGCTTTTCGGGATACATTCAAGTCCCTCACAGCTTTGTCCCGTGGGAAAAATTATCGGCTCGGTTCTGAAAACATCTTATGATGAAATTGCCGAGAATCTGACGAAAAGTCTTAAATCAATAACAATGGCGAAAATTATCCGCAACTATAAAGACGCATCGGGCGATAACAACCTGTCTGTCGAAGACATATGGAAATGTTATTTATCCGCGTCGGGGTCAAGGGGCGTAACGTAAAGAGTGCGGTTATTGGTAAAGATGACCATTCCCGGCTTCGAGCCCGACGGCTTTTTCACAAACCTCACAGGAACGTAATCCACGGGCACCTGTGAGGAATTTTTTGCCTTGCTGTGAAATGCTGCAATCCGCGCCGCCCACATGACCGTACTGTCGGGGACTTCCTTTCCCTCCGCGCGGATTATTACGTGTGAGCCCGTTATATCCTTGGTATGGAGCCAGATGTCGGTTTTGTCCGCAAGCTTTGTGGTGAGCATATCGTTCTGCTTGTTGTTCCTGCCCACAAGCACCGTAAAGCCGTCGGGAGACCTGAACTCCAGCGGCGGGTGAGCCTTGGGCGGCTTTCCTTTAAGCTTTGCGGCGCGGATATAGCCCTGCTCCGCAAGCTCCAGACGAAGCTCGTTTACCTCGTCTTCGCCCTTTGTCCTTGTCAGCGCGTCGAAAACGCTGTCGATATAGGCAAGCTCCTCCTCGCCTTTTTTTATCTGCTCGGTAAGTATCTTTTCCGCGGTATCCGCCTTGCGGTACTCGCCGTAGTAGCGCTGCATATTCTGGGACGGGGTGAGCCGCTTGTCCAGCTTTATTTCGATCTGCGGACAGCTTTCATCGTAGAAATTTTCCACCGTAACGCTGCCCATGCCCTTTTCCACCCGGTACAGATTTGCGGATATCAGGTCGCCCATAAGCTTGAATTTTTCCCTGTCTGCGGAGACCTTAAGCTCCTCCCGCTGATTTGCAAGACGGCGTGCTATGCGCTCGGAGGTGTTCTGCAAAAGCTTGTAGAGGTCCTGCGCACGCTGTCTGAGACGCGCCGCGCTGTCCCGCTCGGCGTAGAAATAATCAAGCAGGTCGCAGGCGGAGGGCAGCTCCTCCGTGGTCATCAAGCCGCTGTACTGGCATATGGGCATAAAGGAAAAATCTTTCAGCAAGCCGTTGCCGTCCTTTACCGCGGTGAACGTGCAGCGTCCCTCGCGGCACTCCCCTGCAGACTGCTCCACCGCAAATGCAAGACGTTCAAGTACCTCGCCGTTAAGATCGCTTTTTACCGCGTCCCTGCCCTGAGCCGCGTACCATACCCACTCGCGGGCAACTATCGGGGAAATACCCTCGAAAATTTTCAGAAGCGACTTTGCAAGATCAGCCTCGGGAAGCGGCTCTGCGGCGCGGGCAATGTCCGACCCGCTGCAAGTCCTGAAATCAAGCCTGTCGTCTCTGGGCGGGCAGGTATAGGTCATGTTCGGCAGCACGGGTCTTTCGCGGGACATTTCAAAGTCCACACGCTTTATGCTGTCGATAATTTTGCCCTCGGCGTTTATTATCACCACGTTTGAGCAGCGTCCCATAATTTCCGCCGCAAGGGTGATCTTCACCATGTCCCCAAGCTCGTTCATAGCCTCGAAATCGAAGTACAGGATACGCTCCAGACCGTCCTGCCTGATGTCAAGAAGCCTGCCGTTGCCCAGATGCTTTCGGAGAAGCATACAGAACATAGGCGGGACTTTCGGGTTCTCGATAGATTTTTTTGTAATATGCACCCGTGCCGACCCTGCCGCCGCGGAGAACAGAAGCTTTTCGTAGCCGCTCCCCGAGCGGTTTGCCCCGCGGGTGCGCAGGGTCATCACTATCTCCTCGCGGGAGGGCTGGCTGATCTTGTCAACCCTGCCGCCGATAAGAGGTTCAAGCTCTTTTTTTACCATGTACAAAAACGCGCCGTCCAACGCCATAATTATTCCTCCTCTGAAATGTCCACACGCAAGATAAGTTTAAACGGCTCATAGTCGGAAGCCTTTGAAATTTCCGCGGACACCTCAAATTCCCGCTCGTCTATTTCCTCGGTAAAGAAATTTTCAATGCTCCGTCCGCCCTCGTAGGTGACGAACTCGCTTATCTCAAACGAAAGGTCGTCAAACATTTTTTTCAGCTTTCTGCGGATACCGAAATGGTTCACCACGTCAAAGGCAAGATCCATTTCCTCCAGCGCGGCAAGAATGTCAACGCCGCGGATATTTTCCGTCTCGATTATTTTTTCGTCGCAGAAACACTCGTCCGCTTCGATACAGAAATCGTAGGGCTCGATAAATGGGGTCTCCTCGGTGATCTCGTCGGAGGTATCAATGTCCTTTTTAAATTTATTGAAAAAATCTTTCAGCATATTGTCTCTCTCCCTTTCAAAAATACAATAGACGGCGGTAAATTCCATCCATGTGGAAAGCACGTTTGTAAAGTACCGCAAAATCCGCCAGCAACCAATGCCCATGTCCGTAAGTGCAAGAAAATGCGTAAATCCCATTTGGTCAGTCCGAACATCAAAAACGAATACGGCGTACAAAAATACGGGAAGATCTGTTACAGCCTTGACCGCAATAAAAATTATCATATACTTCAAGCCAAGCTTAAAGGACAGCTTAAAAACCTCGCCTATGCCGATATCCTCATTTTTTGCGTACAGATACGGCATACACAGGAAAAATATTGTAATTATCCATGTAACGGTAACTTGTACTATAACTCTCGTATTATCTCCGACCACATAGAACGCAGTAAAAGGCAGCGCAATAAGCATATAAAAAACCGCTGCGGCTATAGCGCCAAGCTGAACCGTAATAAACGATTTAAGGATTTTCCGCGCGCTTCGGTAAAAGCTGAAAAGCGACGCTGCCGAGGGCTTTTCTCTGTCCATACGCTTGAACAGGAACCCGTAAAATCCTACCCAAAGCGGCGGCAGCGCGATAAACATTATAATACTTCCTGCGGTTGCCAATCGGACGGTCAGCGCGTTTATTATCATCAGAACGACTGCCGCGATAACCGACGGCAGAAACGCTTTCCTGAACGATCTTTTTATTTTTTTCATTTTGTCAGCCCCCTAAGCTTTCTTGTAGGTAAGCACCTCAAACCCTATCTCCGTGGTGAGACTTTCAAGCCTTTCCAGACGTTCGTGACCCTCCGCGCCCGTTTAGAAGAAGTAGGGCGTAAAGGATAAAAGCGCGGCTATGTCCTCACCCGTCGGCAGAAAAACTACCCACGAAACATTATCCG
>CAMWVO010000089.1 GCA_947177695.1 uncultured Clostridia bacterium | reverse complement strand
ACTATGCGGGAACACAGGCTTGCCGCGCTCTCAAACAGGAGGGCGTGGAGGTCGTACTTATCAACTCAAACCCCGCTACTATCATGACCGACAAGGCTATGGCGGACAAGGTGTACATAGAACCGCTTAACCTTGACGTTTTGAAAAAAATAATCGAAATCGAAAAGCCCGACAGCGTCCTTTCCACACTTGGCGGACAGACGGGTCTGACCCTTTCAATGCAGCTTGCGGAGTGCGGATTTTTAGATGAGCATGGCGTGAAGCTTCTGGGCGCAAACCCAGAAACTATCCACAAAGCCGAGGACAGACAGGCTTTCAAGGACACTATGGAAAAAATCGGCGAGCCGTGTATTCCCTCAAAGGTAGTTGAGACCGTTGAGGACGCCGTTGACTTTGCGGAGGAAATAAGCTATCCCGTAATCGTCCGTCCCGCATTTACTCTCGGCGGAACAGGCGGCGGTATCGCCTACAACGAGGACGAGCTTCGTGACATTTCCACAAACGGCTTGCGGCTCTCCCCTATCACACAGGTGCTTATCGAGAAGTGCATAAGCGGCTGGAAAGAGATAGAATTTGAGGTTATCCGCGACAGCAAGGGCAATGTTATAACCGTCTGCTCTATGGAAAATTTCGACCCCGTGGGCGTTCATACGGGCGACTCTATCGTAATCGCTCCCGCCGTTACGCTGACGGATAAGGAGTACCAGATGCTCCGTACTGCCGCGCTGAATATCATTTCCGAGCTTAAAGTAGAGGGCGGCTGCAACTGTCAGTTTGCGCTACACCCCACAAGCTTTGAGTACGCTGTTATTGAGGTAAATCCGAGGGTTTCACGTTCTTCTGCGCTGGCTTCAAAGGCTACGGGATACCCCATTGCAAAGGTTGCTACAAAAATTGCTATCGGCTACAGCCTTGACGAAATCATCAATCAGGTTACGGGCAAGACATACGCCTGCTTCGAGCCTGCTTTGGACTATGTTGTTGTAAAATTCCCTAAATGGGCGTTTGATAAATTTGTTTACGCAAAACGTACACTCGGTACGCAGATGATGGCTACAGGCGAGGTCATGGCTATAGGCACGTCCTTTGAGCAGGCTATGATGAAAGCCGTCCGTTCAATCGACCTGGGACTTGATACCATGAACCTGAAAAAGCTTGAAAAGCTTGAGGACAACGAGGTCAAGCACCTGTTGTACTCCGTGGACGACGAGCGTTCCTTTGCTGTGTTCGAGGCTTTGAAGCGGGGTATTCCCATTGAGACTATACATGAAATTACAAAAATAGACTGCTGGTTCCTGTCCAAGCTGAACAACCTTGTGGAACTGGAAAAGCTTCTTAAGGACGGCGAACTTACCGAGGAAAAATACGACCTTGCAAAGCGTTACGGCTATCTTGACAGCACTATCGAGCGTCTGAGCGGACAGAAGTGTCCCAAGCGGACGAGAGCGGTGTTCAAAATGGTTGACACCTGCGCGGGAGAATTTAAGGCGGAAACGCCCTACTTCTACTCCACATTTGACGAGGAGAACGAGGCAAAGCAGTTTATCGAGCGGAAAAATTCGGGCAAGAAAAAGGTCATTGTTTTCGGTTCGGGACCTATCCGTATCGGTCAGGGTATCGAGTTCGACTACTGTTCTGTACACTGCGTTTGGGCGCTGAAAGAAATGGGTTACGAAGCCGTTATCTGCAACAACAACCCCGAAACGGTTTCCACCGACTTTGACACTGGCGACAGGCTTTATTTCGACCCGCTCACCAAGGAGGACGTTGAAGCTATTATCGAGACGGAACAGCCCTATGGCGTTGTTGTACAGTTCGGCGGTCAGACCGCTATCAAGCTTACAAAGCACCTTTCCGACATGGGCGTGAATATTCTCGGTACTTCCGCGGACAGCATTGACGCCGCCGAGGACAGAGAGCGTTTCGACGAGCTTCTGAACAAGTGCGGAATACCCCGTCCCGCGGGACACACGGTAATGAACACCGAGGAGGCTCTCAAAGCCGCCGAGGAGCTTGGCTACCCCGTTCTTATGCGTCCCTCATACGTTCTTGGCGGACAGAACATGATTATCGCACACTCCAATCAGGATATTATCGAGTACATGGAAATTATCATGCGGGGCGGACTTGAAAACCCTGTCCTTATCGACAAATACATGATGGGCAAGGAAGTCGAGGTTGACGCTATCTGCGACGGAACGGACTTCGTTATCCCGGGAATTATGGAGCATATCGAGCGCGCGGGTATCCATTCGGGCGACTCTATTTCGGTGTATCCCGCTCTCACTCTTACAAAGAAAATCCGCGAGACCATTATCGAGTACACACGCCGTCTCGCTATGGAGCTTCACGTTATCGGTCTTGTAAATATCCAGTACGTTGTCTATAACGGCGAGGTTTACGTAATTGAGGTAAATCCCCGCTCGTCAAGAACCGTGCCTTATATTTCAAAGGTAACAGGCGTGCCCATGGTAGATATTGCAACAAAAATTATGCTCGGCGAAAGCCTTAAAGATCAGGGCTACACAAGCGGTCTGTATAAAGAAGCTGACTTTATCGCAGTAAAAGTACCTGTGTTCAGTTTTGAAAAGCTTCACGACGTTGACACCGCTCTCGGACCTGAAATGAAGTCCACAGGCGAGTGCTTGGGCATTGCAAGAAGCTTTGAGGACGCTCTCTACAAGGGGCTTGTTGCGGCAGGCTACAACCTTGAAAAGAAGCAGGGCGGCGGCGTGCTTATAACCGTCCGCGACACCGACAAGCAGGAAATTCTGTACGTTGCCGAAAAGTTCGAGCACCTCGGCTTTGACATTTACGCAACAAGCGGCACGGCTTCCATGCTGAACAGGAATATGGTTGCGGCAAACGTTGTAAAGCGCGCTTCGGAGGAGAAGCCAAACGTTATGTCTCTGCTTGACAGCGGCAAGGTGGATTATGTTATCTCCACCTCTGCAAAGGGACGTATTCCCGCGTTCGACAGCGTAAAAATTCGCCGCAAGACGGTTGAGCGATCTATCTGCTGTCTGACTGCCATAGACACCGCAAACGCTGTTGCCGACATACTTATGATGGGCAAGAAAATTGACGAAATGGAAATGATAGATATAACCAAAATCTAATTGCAGGGGCGGATTTCCATATCCGCCCGCATAATATTAAAATTTCGGCGTAAATTAAATATTATGTCGGCTGTTGCTGTCCTGAACCAAGAAAGAGGTCATAATGGTTGAGTTAAGAGGAATTACAAAGGAAAACTATGAAGAATGTCTTAGCTTAAATGTTGCCGACAGTCAGAAGTGCTTTGTTTCAACAAATGCTCACTCGCTGGCGCAGGCGTGGGTCTATCACGACACGGCTTTTCCCTTTGCCGTCTATGCGGACAATACAATGGTCGGATTTATTATGCTTGGATATTATGAAGCTAAAGAATATTACACATTATGGAAATTTATGATTGACGAAAAATATCAGAATAAAGGCTATGGCAGGAAGGCTTTAAAGCTTGGTATTGATTATCTGGTCGACCGTTTCAAAACAGAAGAGGTTTATACCGCGTACTATTCGGCAAATGACATTGCAAGAAATCTTTACAGATCCTTCGGATTTCGTGAAACAGGCGAAGTGGTTGGAAATGAGATCGGTATGAAGTTAATTGTAAGCGACAGCAAATTTTTTGATGTGAAAGGAGACGCTTGAATGAAATACAAACAGGGCAATTACCTGATATTGTCAAAAAAGACTTTGGCAAAGGAAATATACGACCTGACAATACTCTGCCCCGAGGTTGCGGAAGTGGCTAAGGCGGGACAGTTCGTCAACGTCAAGGCGGAGGGCTTCATGCTCCGCCGCCCCATTTCCATATGCTCTATTGACAAGGAAAAAGGGACTTTGCGCATTATTTTCGAGGTTCGGGGCGAGGGTACAAAGGTCATGTCCCAGCTTTCGGAGGGCGAAATGATTGACATTGTTGCACCTCTCGGCGGCAGGGCTTTCAAGCTTGACCAGTACGAGACCGCCGTGATAATCGGCGGAGGAATTGGCAATCCCCCTATGCTCGAAGTCGCGAAAAAATTCGGCGAAAAGGGTACTGTAATAAGCGGCTTCAGAAACGCCGCCGCAGTTATTTTGCAGGAGGATTTTTCGGCTACGGGAGCGGAGACCATACTCTGCACCGACGACGGTTCGGCGGGCAAAAAGGGCTTTGTCACGGACGCTTTGAAAGAAGTCCTGCAAACTAAGAAACCCGACGTTATCTACGCCTGCGGACCTAACGTTATGCTCCGCAGAATTGTGGAAATCGCCAAGCAAAACGACATTCCCTGCCAGGTCTCCCTTGAAGAGAGAATGGGCTGCGGCGTTGGGGCTTGCCTTGTGTGCGCCTGCCGCACTATCCGCAACGGCGAGGAATATTACGCTCACGTCTGCAAGGACGGTCCCGTTTTTAACGCTGAGGAGGTGATTTTTGATGACTGATAAACTTTCCGTGAAATTTGCGGGTGTGGACTTCAAAAATCCCCTTATCCCCGCCTCGGGAGCGTTCGGCTACGGACGTGAATTTGAGCATTTCTATCCTCTTTCTACATTGGGCGGAATTTCCGTCAAGGGTACGACAGGTGCAAAGCGCAACGGAAATCTCCCGCCGAGAATTGCGGAAACTCCAAGCGGTATGCTGAACAGCGTGGGTTTGCAAAATCCGGGCATTGACCACTTTATAAAAATTGAGCTTCCCAACCTTAAAACAAAGGACACGGTAATTGTTGCCAATATTGCAGGCTCCACAGCGGACGAGTACCGTGAAATTGCCGAAAAGCTTGATAAAACCGATGTTGATATGATAGAGGTAAATATTTCCTGTCCTAACGTAAAGGCGGGTGGAGCGGCTTTCGGAGTGACCTGCGAGGGGGCGTCCCAAATAACGAAAATCGTCAGAGCGGCGACCTCAAAGCCCGTGATGATGAAGCTTTCCCCCAACGTGACAAACATTGCGGAAATCGCAAAGGCTGTGGAAGCCGAGGGCGCGGACGCTGTTTCCCTCATCAACACGCTTTTGGGAATGAGAATTGACATCAAGACCCGCCGTCCCATTCTGCACAACAACGTGGGCGGACTATCGGGTCCCGCGGTTTTCCCCGTGGCGGTGAGAATGGTTTGGCAGGTCGCAAATGCGGTAAAAATCCCCGTCTGCGGCATGGGAGGAATTTCCACATGGCAGGACGCGGTGGAAATGATGATGGCAGGCGCAAGCACGTTCCAGATAGGAGCGGCTCTGTTTGCCGACCCCATGACCCCCGTGAAAATAATCGAGGGACTTGAAAAATACGTACAGGACAACAAGCTGAACAATTTGCAGGAAATTGTGGGTACGGTTAAACCTTGGTAATTACAGGCGGGAGATTTTCCCGCCTAATTTTCAATAAAAAGCTTTACCGCAAGATGAAAACCTCTCCTGAAAGCCGCGGCTTTGCACACGCCGTTCATTTCACCGATAAGCTCGGCAATGCGGTCAGCTTCGCTGTCTGACAGCTTATTTTTATCGACAAGCTTATCCAGATAACCGTTTATACATTTATCCATTTCAGCAATATCGGGGGTCATTACCGAATTAAGGTTAAATTCCCAAAAAATTTTTTCTAATGTGGGGTAGTTCATTTTGATTGCTCCTTTGTGATTTATTGGTCTTTTGACCTTAATATAATTTTACATCATTATCAATGTAATTTCAATAGTCATTGTATATAAAATTACATTGATTTTTGTGTAATTTTACACTAAAGTATTTACGGATAAAAATTTTTTTAGGAGGCGAACTATAATGCCTGTTACATACAAAATTGATATTATTGCGGCGTTGAAATCTGCGGGATATAATACAAATACAATACGCAAAGAAAAATTATTATCCGAGGGTACTTTGCAAAGTCTCCGAGAAGGAAAATATATTTCAATGGACGCAATTTCTAAAATTTGCAAATTGCTAAATTGTCAGCCCGGGGATATTCTCGAATATGTTGACGATGAATAATTTACAAAGGTGATATTATGGGAAAAACATCGGCTGCCGTTAAAAACAGATATGCCGCAAAAGCTTATGACAGATTGCAAATTATTGTAAAAAAGGGCAGAAAAGCTGAGATACAAGCCGCTGCCGAAAAGCAGGGCGAGAGCTTGAACGCCTATGTCGCCGAAGCTGTCAGACGGCGAATGGAAAGCGAATCAAATCAATAAAATTATGAGGTTAATATGAGCCAAAATACTGAATACAAAAATCGTTTTGCCGCAGAAAAATATGACCGTGTGGGTTTAATGCTGAAAAAAGGCAGCAAGGAACTGCTTAATAATGCGGCGGCAAGGAACTCCGAAAGTCTTAACGCATACATAAAAAAGGCTGTTCGCGAGCAGTACAAAAAAGACACTGGAAACGACATTGAATTGTAACGAACGGAGGAACTCAAATGGATAAAATTATTGTCTCGCAGAAAAGGTCAACCACCTTGCTGTACATAATCTGCACGGCTTTTGCGTGTGTTGTCATGATATTTATGATATTCAATGTGAAGGTCGGAGACGGCGGCGCAAAAACAGCTCGTCTCTTTTCGACACCGTTCGGCGTTGCGGCGGCAAAGGTGTTTTTGGCTGTCTGCGCCGTAGCTTGCGCATACTGCGTGGTATTTTTCATAAAACGTCTTGCAAATCCCAAACCGCTGATAATTGTGGACGAAAGCGGGTTTACCGACAACAGCAACTCAAGCTCCGTTGGGTTTGTCCCTTGGCGTGACGTGAAGCGTATCTACATGGTCACAATGAAGCACAACAAGCTTATTCAGGTGGAGCTTACATATCCCGAAGAGTATCTTAACCGTATGAGCGGTCTCGTTCGGAAAACCGCCGAGCTTAACATGAAATTAGGCTATCAGCCCATAAGCTTTTCGCTGAACGGCACGGGAAAAAATCCCGATAAATTTCTTGCGGACATGATCTCGATCTGGGAAAGGAACAAATAATATGCGGACTGAACAGGAAATGTACGACCTTATAGTCGGCACGGCGAAAGCCGACGAGCGCGTCAGGGCGGTCTATATGAACGGCTCTCGGACTAACCAAAACGTCCCCCGCGACATTTTTCAGGACTACGATATTGTGTACGTTGTCACGGAAAACAAGCCCTTTTATGAGGACAAAAACTGGATAGACGTTTTCGGCGAACGGCTTTATATGCAGATTCCCTACGAGCTGGACAAGTCCGTGG
>CAMWVO010000088.1 GCA_947177695.1 uncultured Clostridia bacterium | reverse complement strand
ATAGTTCTCATAAGGGCAATATCCTCGTTGCACTGGTGAGTTGCACCGTCCTCACCAACGGAAATACCTGCGTGAGTTGCGCCGATCTTCACGTTGATGTGAGGATAACCGATAGAATTGCGGACAATCTCATAAGCTCTTCCTGCCGCAAACATTGCAAAGGAGCTTGCAAAAACCTTTTTGCCTGTTGAAGCAAGTCCTGCCGCAACGCCCATCATGTTTGCCTCGGCAATTCCGCAGTCAATAAATCTTTCGGGACACTTTTTCTTGAAAATTCCCGTTTTGGTAGCCGCCGCCAAGTCAGCGTCCAGAACCACCAAGTCTTCATATTTATCCGAAAGCTCGGCAAGAGCCTCGCCGTAGCTTTCTCTTGTAGCCTTTTTAATTACATCTGCCATTTTTCGCACTCCCTTTCTTACGCCTGCAATTGCTTTAACTGTTCGTTAAGCTCGTCCATAGCCTGCTGATACTGCTCCGCATTAGGCGCAGAACCGTGCCAGCCCACTTGGTTTTCCATAAAGGAAACGCCCTTACCCTTTGTGCTTGTCTGAATGATAGCAACAGGCTTGCCGTTGATTTTTTCCGCCTCGTCGAAAGCACGCTCAATGTCGTCAAAATCGTGAGCGTTCATTGTTATAACGTACCAGCCGAAAGCCTCGAACTTGTCGGTGATAGGCATAGGCGAGCATACATCGGTAATTTTGCCGGCGATCTGCAAACCGTTGTTATCCACAATAGCAACAAGGTTATCAAGCTTGTTGTGAGCGGCAAACATGGCAGCTTCCCAGACCTGACCTTCCTCTATCTCGCCGTCGCCGAGAATAGCGTAAACCTTGTAAGGAGCGGAAGAAAGCTTTCCGCCCAGAGCCATGCCGCAGGCTGCGGAAATGCCCTGTCCAAGCGAACCTGTACTCATATCAACACCGGGAGTACCTTTCATATCGGGGTGTCCCTGGAGCATTGCGCCGATGTGACGAAGCTTTTTCAGCTCATCCTCCGCAAAAAAGCCTCTCTGCGCAAGCACAGAATACAGTGCGGGAGCGCAGTGTCCCTTTGAGAGAACGACTCTGTCCCTGTCGGGCATTTTGGGATTTTTCGGGTCAACATTAAGCTTTGCAAAGTAAAGGTACGTCAGCAGGTCGCTTATGGAAAGCGAGCCGCCGGGGTGTCCCGATTTAGCGTTATAAACGCCCTCGATAACTCCCATTCTCACCTTGCAGGCCGTTGCTTCAAGCTGTTTTTTAATAGATGCGTCCATATTTTACCATTCCTTTCAATTTCACTAAATGAAATATTTTACAATTTTTCAAGGTAATCAATTGCCTCGGCGATTGCTCCATCCTCACAGGTGGCGGTCGTAACATAGTCCGCAGATTTTTTTACAATATCCTGCGCATTTTGAGGTGCTATGCCAACGTCGGCGAACTCCAGCATTTCAATGTCGTTGTTGTAGTCACCCGCCGCCGCAACTGTAAAGGTGTTCCACTTTTCAATCTCCCACAGTTTTTTCAGAGCCGAACCCTTGGTGCAGTCCTTTGGCAGACACTCAAAGAGGAAATCTCCCGAAATAACAAAGCTTGTCTTGTCCCAACCCATTTCTGCCGCATAATCTGAAAGCTCTCTTACTCCGCCGCCCCCCATTGAGTACAGCACCTTGCACCAGCCCGTTTTCGGGATATCCTCAAGGCTCGCCTCGGTATACTTCAAATGGGTCATATTCAGATGAAGCCGCTCCCATTCGGTCATGTTTACAACGTATATCCCGTCGGGCAGATTGATCTCCACACCCATTTCGGGAAACTGCTTCATAAGCGACACGGTGTACTCAAAGGAAATCGGATCAAGGCAGCACTCATAGACCTTTTCATGCTTTTTAGTATCATAAATAAGCCCGCCGTTGTTGAGTATGACGGGCGCATCTGGCCTCAGCGCGTCGAAGTACTGCTCCGCCGCCTGAATGATCCGTCCCGTCGCGATCGTGAAGATACCTCCGCACCTGCGAAACCGCTCGATAGCATTCATATCCTTTTCCGAAAGGACTTTGCTTATCGGAAGAAGCGTGCCGTCAAGGTCTGTTATCAGCACTTTATTTGAAAAATCGGACATTATATCATTCCTTATTTTGGTAATTTACTTAATGCAGTTTTGAAATAATCGGGCAATTCACTGTCAAATTCATAATATTCACCGTCCGCAGGATGAATAAAACCTATCTTTTTAGCGTGAAGGCATTGTCCTTTACACCATTTGGACAGTTTTCCGTAAACTTCATCCCCCAGTACAGGATGTCCGATATACGACATATGGACTCGAATTTGATGCGTTCTGCCTGTAAATAGTTTAAGCTTTACATAGCTGTATCCGCTATAGTCCTCCAGAACTGTGTACTCCGTCCTTGCTTCCTTGGAATTTTTCTCAGTAACACACATTTTCTTTCTGTCAACAGGGTGTCTGCCAATCGGCGCATCGATGATTCCCACAGGTTCTTTCAGTCTGCCGCAGACAACGGCTTGATACTCGCGTGTAAAGGTGTGTGCCTTTATCTGTTCCGCAAGCCTGACATGAGCGTTATCGTTTTTTGCAACAATAAGAAGCCCGCTTGTGTCCTTGTCGATACGGTGAACTATACCGGGACGTATAACTCCGTTTATGGACGAAAGCTGTCCTTTACAGTGATAAAGCAGCGCATTAACAAGAGTACCGCTGTAATTCCCCGCCGCAGGGTGAACCACCATACCCTTTGGCTTGTTCACTACCAGCAAATGCTCGTCCTGATAGACGATATCAACGGGGATATTTTCGGGAACAACGTCCAGCTCTGTAGGTTCCGGAACATCAATGACGATATCATCGCCGCACCTTACCGAGTAGCTTTTGACTGCGGGTTTTCCGTTTACGGAAACCTTTCCTTCACCCAACAGCTTTTGAAGCATGGACCGGGATATTCCGCAGTCCTGTCCGCAGACCCACTTGTCAATGCGTATCCCCTCGGTTTCGCTGTCTACCGTAAACTCTAACCTATTCATTGAAATGTTCCTTTATGCGCCGAACCTCCTGCCTGAACGCGTCATCATTAGAGGCGATCTTCGGCTCGATAAAAAATATGAATATCAGCATAAACACCGCGCCAAGCACAACGCACACGTCGGCAAAATTAAATATTGCAAAGTTAAAAAGCTTTACATCAAGGTAGTCCACCACATAGCCCTGTCTGATCCTGTCAATAAGATTTCCAACGCCGCCGGACATTATCATAACCGCGCTGACAAGAAAAAACGTATTTTTAGTTTTGTACTTAATGACAAAGATCAAAAGCGCGGCAAGCATTATCAAGGTAAATCCCGTAAGGAACCACCTTGCTCCGCTGAAGCTGCTGAATGCGGCTCCGGTGTTTTCGGTGTACCTCAGACCGAGTATCTCAAAATCTCCAAAGTGTATAAAGTCCATCACCTTTACAGGTTTGAGGACCTCCGCCGCCCAGGATTTTATAATCTGATCGGCGGCAACAAGAATTATTCCAAATATAACCAGTACTAAAATCATTTTCAATCCTAACCAATCTAAGCCAAGGATAGCCCTTGGCTTAGAAAAATCTTACTTGACTTCTTCGGCGCAGCGTGCGCAAAGAGTGGGGTGTTCGGCGTTGCTTCCAACGTACTCCGAGTATGACCAGCACCTCTCGCACTTCTTTCCTGCGGCTCTTTCCACGTCGTAGGATACTCCGTCGAAGTTATCGCTCTTGAACTCGCCGTTTCCTCCGTCGGTAACGTCAACCGCAGACACGATAAACACCTTTTCGAGTATATCCTTTAACACGCTGAACTTGCTGAAATTGTCGCCGTCCGCATGAATGATGACCTTTGCTTCAAGAGGAGCGCCGATAAACTTGTTCTGACGCTTGGATTCCAAAGCCTTTGTAACGTCAGAGCGAAGTTTGTATATCTCGTTCCACTTTTCGATCAGCTCGCTGTCCGCGGAAATATCCGTCTTTTCAGGCATATGGTTAAAGAAGATACTTCCTGCCTCGTCTGATGAGGAATGAGGAATATATTTCCATATTTCTTCAGCGGTAAAGCACAGTATAGGAGCAATCATTCTCGCAACTGCGCTGAGAATTTTGTACATAGCCGTCTGGGCAGCACGTCTGTCAACGGACTTTTCACCCGTGCAGTAAAGCCTGTCCTTGATAATATCAAGATAGAAATTCGACATTTCGGTTATGCAGAAGTTGTGGATACTGCTTACCACAATATGGAAATCATAAGCTTCATACGCCGCCTTTACCTTGTCGATAAGCGCGTTGAGCTTTATAAGCGCAAGCTTGTCGATCTCATGCAGCTCGCTGTCGGAAACGCAGTCGGTGTCGGGATTGAAGCCGCTGCCGTTGCAAAGATTTCCGAGAATGAACCTTGCTGTATTTCTGATTTTTTTGTAGGTATCGGAAAGCTGCTTAAGGATTTCCTTTGATATTCTTATATCGGAATGGTAGTCCGAGGAAGCCGTCCAGAGACGGAGAATGTCCGCACCGTACTGATCGGTGATCTCATTCGGATCAATGCCGTTTCCGAGGGACTTGTGCATTGCCTTGCCCTCGCCGTCAACAACCCAGCCGTGGGTGCAGACAGCCTTATATGGCGCTCTGCCCTTAGTTGCAACGGAAGTCAGCAACGACGACTGGAACCAACCTCTGTACTGATCCGCGCCCTCAAGGTAGAGCTCAACAGGTAGCTCATATCCGCGCTCTTCCATAACGCCCTTGTGAGTAACGCCGCTGTCAAACCAAACGTCGAAGATATCCTTTTCCTTGACAAATTCCGTGCAGCCGCACTCGCAGGCTGTTCCCGCAGGCAGGAAATCCTTGGGTTCTTTAAGATACCAGGAATCCGAACCCTCCTTGCGGAACATTTCGGAAATCGCTTTTATAGTTTCGTCAGTAACCACGGGCTTGCCGCAGTCCTTGCAGTATACCACGGGAATAGGAACGCCCCATGTGCGCTGACGTGAAATACACCAGTCGCTGCGGTCGTTTACCATTCCGCTGATCCTGTCCTGACCCCATTCGGGAATCCACTGAACGTCCTTGATAGCGTTAAGCGTTGCTTCTTTAAAGTCCTTGACGGAACAGAACCACTGCTCCGTAGCACGGAACAGAACGAGATTTTTACATCTCCAGCAGTGAGGATACTGGTGGGCAATTTTCTTGACTGCGAGCATTGCGCCGCAGTCCTCCAGATCCTTTGCAATGACCTTGTTTGAAGCTTCTGTGGTAAGTCCTGCATACTTGCCCGCTTCTGCGGTCTGAACGCCCTTTGAGTCAACGGGAACAGTAATGCCGATCTCCGGGTATTTCTTGCATACCTCAAAGTCGTCCACACCGAAACCGGGAGCTGTGTGAACGCAGCCCGTACCGCTTTCAAGAGTAACATGGTCGCCGATAATTACAAGGGACGGACGATTCATTACAGGGTGCTCGGTAACAATATATTCCAATTCCCTGCCCTTTATCGAACCTGTGGTTGTATAGTCGCTGATGCCCGCGGCTTCCATTGTAGGCTTAACAAGCTCGGCAGCCATAATGTAGTTCTCGCCATTAGCCTGAACAGCGGTGTACTCATATTCGGGACCGAGGCAAATAGCCAGGTTTCCGGGGAGAGTCCATGTGGTAGTAGTCCATATAACAAAATAAGTTTTATCAAGGTCAAGACCAAGCGGAGCAAGCTTACCCTTGTCGTCCGTTACCTTGAACTTAACATAAACAGAATAGCAGGGGTCGTCCTCGTATTCTATCTCAGCCTCAGCAAGTGCGGTCTGACAGTCGGGACACCAATAAACAGGCTTCAAGCCCTTATAGATGTAGCCCTTTTTGTACATATCTCCGAAGATCTCTACCTGTCCAGCTTCGACTTCGGGTTTAAGGGTAAGGTAAGGGTCTTTAAAATCGCCCCAAACGCCCAGACGCTGGAACTGTTTTCTCTGATTATCCACCTGCTTCAAGGCGTACTCCAGACAATGTTTTCTGAGTTCAACGGGAGGAATAGCTCCGTTCTCCACGCCGATTTCTTTAAGGGCTTTAAGCTCTATAGGAAGACCGTGCGTATCCCAGCCTGGGATATAAGGAGCCCAGTAGCCGAGCATATTTCTGCTGCGGACGATAATATCCTTCAAAACCTTGTTCAGAGCAGTACCCATATGGATATCGCCGTTTGCATAAGGAGGTCCGTCGTGAAGAATAAATCTCGGTCTGCCCTCGTTCTTTTTGACCATTTCGTAGTAAGTCCCGTCTTTTTCCCAGCCTTCAAGCATAGCGGGTTCTTTCTGCGTAAGATTTCCGCGCATTGAAAATTCCGTCTGGGGAAGATTAAGTGTTGAATTGTAGTCCTGAGCCATTGGTAACTCTCTCCTTGGTTTATTTATTCTGTCCGAATTTTAATTCTCCGAACTTGCTTTCAGTATTCTTGGGCGTACCTGCGATCGGGTCGTCAAAAGGATACGACGTTTTTTCCTGTCTGTAAGGATTGTCCATAACTCTGGTAGCCTCAAAATCCTGCTGCGGCTGAGCAGCGTGAACGGGCTCGCTTGCGGGAGCGGGAACAGGCGCGGGAGCAGCCGCATGAACCGGCGCAGGTGCAGGTATCGGAGCAGGTGCAGGGGCAGGCGCAGGTGCTGCCGCCGCAGGTGCAGGTGCGGGAGGTTCTTCGGAATCGTCCTCATACTCGGGAATAGCCGTGATCTGTTCAAGATGCTGCTTGTACATATTCAGCAGACTTGCCTTGAAGTCGGAGACCTCCTGCTGCATTTTTACCAGACAGCGTTTTTCCTTTTCAAGCTGTACCTTAGTTCCGCCGATGATCTCGCCAGCCTTAGCTCTTGCTTCGGAAAGAATTTTTTCCGCCTGAGCCTGAGCGTCGGCAATTACCGATCTGCTTTGCTTCTGTGCGCTGATAAGCGCGTCCTTGAGAGCTTCCTCGTCCTTTTTGTATTCGCGGACGCTTTCAACAAGAACAGCAATTTTCTTTTCGGCTTCCTCCTTGTCGCGCTGATATCTTTCGATATCCCGTGCTATCTCACGGAGAAAATCGTCTACCTCCTCGGTCTTATAGCCGGGTCTTGCCTGTTCAAAACGCTTATTGTTAATATCCTTAACGCTCAGCATAATTGCTTACCACCTCATTAAATATATTTTTTTACCGTAATATGGTATCTGTCCTTTTTCTTTTTCCCGTTACCCGAAAAATCATAAAAAGTACGCAGCCGACTCCCGAAAAAAACTCGTCGGCTG
>CAMWVO010000087.1 GCA_947177695.1 uncultured Clostridia bacterium | reverse complement strand
CTATACTATATATAAATAAGGGGGAACGAGAAAACCCTCGTCCCCCACAAAATCAAAAAACTCAAATCTCCGCATGAGCGTGTCTCGTAACATGACACCCTATATTCACCGCCGCGGGAAGCCCTGCAATGTGCGTGGGAGCCTGTTCAACCGCAACCGAAAGAGCAGTAGTAGTCCCGCCGAAGCCCTGCGGACCTATGCCAAGCTTGTTGACCCTTTCAAGTATGCGCCGCTCCATGTCCGCATAAAGCTCCTTGGGATTTTTTACGGAAATATCCCTGCACAAAGCTTTCTTCGCAAGATACGCGCAGTACTCAAAATCTCCGCCTATTCCCACGCCTATTACCATCGGCGGACAGGGATTGCTCCCCGCCTTTGAGACGGTCTCCAC
This sequence comes from uncultured Clostridia bacterium, assembly GCA_947177695.1. Classification (GTDB taxonomy): domain Bacteria; phylum Bacillota; class Clostridia; order Oscillospirales; family Ruminococcaceae; genus RGIG8773. Next base: position 6,974 of record CAMWVO010000087.1, on the reverse strand, counting down.
AATAAAATCCTCTATATCCGTCACGCTTGCCGAGGGCGTGAACATTTTCATTGCGGACATATTTTCGCTTCCGAAGCCCTTGGGACATACGGAAATATTCACCTTGTCCCCCTCCACAATGCGAGTGTGAACAACTGCGGGAGTGTTGTCCCCCGTGTTGACCCGCTCCAACGGGTCGGAAACTATGGAACAGCGGAGATATCCCTCGGTGTAGCCGCGGGACACGCCCTTGTTTATCGCGTCCGACAAAGAGCCGCCCACAAAGTGTACGTCCTGACCAACGTCAAGGAAAATCACAGCCATGCCCGTGTCCTGACAGACCGCAAGCTCCTCCCTTTCGGCGGCTTCGATATTCCGCACCAAATCGGTCAGAACCTCCCGTCCCGTGGGGGACTGCTCCGTTTTCACCGCGCAGCCTATGCAGTCCGCAAGGGACTTTGGCAGAAAGCGATTCGCCTGTATGCACAGGTCTCTGACGGTGTTTTCTATTTGGGTTACGTTTATTTCGCGCATAGTAACAGCTCCTTTTATTTTCGATATTTTTATAACTCAATAACTCGGTTTGACATATCATAACAAAATATGCTATACTGTTTACGTTGCCGACTCCCCACGCTTCGGCGGAAAGGAGGTGTGACCATATGGAACTTATAAAATTTGTACTTTCGTTTCTTGTTTCCGCTGCAGCGGGTATGTTTGCAAACGTTACTTATGACATACTCCGCAAGTGGCTGAGCGGACGCAGGAAGTAAAACTGCGGCAACAACAGTCCAAATGAAAGCCTCCCCGACTGCAATTCGGGGAGGCTTTCGCTTTTGTGAACCAAAATGGAACTCAAATTTGTACTTTCTTGATAATATTATTATATCACACCAAATTATTTTTGTCAATACCCCATACAATTATTCATAATTAAATAAATCGTCAAGTTATAGAACGGAATACTTTATGCTCTGTAAACTATCTTCCCCCCGATAACGGTCATCTTCACATTCGTCATGATTTCAAGCGGGTCGCCGTCCGTGACCGCAAAGTCCGCGTCCAGACCGACGGCAATATCACCCGTAATGTCAGCTATCCCCGCGATATCGGCGGCGGTGCGGGTTATGGCGCGGATACCCTCCGCGGCGGGAAGTCCAGCTTTTACACAGTATGCCGCGCTTGCGCACAGATATTGAACAGGAGTTTCGGGGTGATCGGTGCATATCGCAACAGTCACTCCGTTTTTGTGAAGTATACCCGCGTTAGCCGTGGTCTGACCCGCAAGCTCGGGCTTGCCCCGGTCGCAGATAATTGGTCCAACCACAGCGGAAGCTTTTTTCTCGCCCAGAATATCCGCGGCGGTGTGTCCCTCGGTGCAGTGAATAAGCACATAGTCCAGAGAAAACTCCTCTGCAATTCTGACCGCCGTAAGGATATCGTCCGCGCGGTGACAGTGGAAATGTGCTTTCAGTTCGCCTTTCAGCAAAGGTATCAGCGCCTCGGACTTCATATCAAATTCTGGGAGAGACTCCTCGTTTTCCTCTGCGGACTGCTTATCGGTCATATAACGCTTTGCCTTTAGGAGAGCCTCCCGTATCACCGCGGCGGTAGCCATTCTTGTTACGGGAGCGGAATCCTTGTCGGAAAATGTGGACTTGGGATTTTCCCCAAGAGCAAACTTTATCCCCACACGTCTGACAAGCATTTCGTCGGCGCAGCGTCCCGCGGTCTTGACTGCGATAAGGTCTCCGCCTACGGGATTGGACGAGCCTACACCAGTCACAACGCAGGTCACACCCGCTCTTACCGCGTCGGCAAAATATCCGTCGTTATGACAAAGACCGTCTATCGTCCGCAGGTGAGGGGTAACGGGATCGCTGTCCTCGTTCACGTCCTCGCCCTCCGCGCCCTGACCGTCGCCGATAAGACCCATGTGGGTATGGGCGTCGATAAAGCCGGGGTACAGTCTCATACCGTGGAGGTCAATATCCCCCTCGGAAATTTTCACGGGAGTTCCCCCCGAAACAGCGGCGATCTTTCCGTTTTCCACCTGAACATAGCCGCAGGGAATAAAGCCCGCGCCGCTTTCCTGCGAATCGTTCGCCTGCAAACAGCTCTGCTGCTGGTAAATTTTTGCATTATAAAAATACATTCTTACACTTCCTCAGATCAGGACAAGCCGCACTCGTCGTAGTCCTTCCACCTCTCATTGTGGCGGTAAGCGGTTATAAGCTTGTAAACGATAAAGCCTGCCGATACCAGAAACAGCACCAGCGCAGCCGACACGGGAACGGCGGTCCTCAGGAAATTTAAGGTATCGTTTTTGCTGTCGTAATTATTATCCATAGCAATTCTCCTTTTTCGGTTTTATTCTATTATAATATATTTTGGAAAAATAGTAAATAGTTTTTCGGTAATTTTCACAAAAGGGACGGTTTAATACGGTAACGATACCGATGCGAAGCGTCCCCGTGCCGACGGAATATTTTTCACACTGCTTCCCTGCCGGCATATAATGTACTGAGGGAACGCCAGCGACCCTAAGGACGCGGCGTATCCCCAAGCTTACGAAAGCTTTGAAAGGAATGAATTTAATGGGTATAACCTACTCCAACAAGGAAGTCAACACCGACAGCATCAGCTGCGGCGGTTCGTTTGCGGTTACTTTGTCCCTTACGGCTGCCCCCGACATTATAAGCAATCCTGCTGATATTGTTCTTATTCTCGACCGTTCGGGAAGTATGGCGGGAAGTCCTCTTGCCAACATGAAAAACGGCGCGAGAAAATTTATCGATATTATTGCCGACGCTACAGGCGGCACTCAGACCGGTCAGATCGGCGGCGGCAGCCGTATTGCCGTTGTAAGCTTTGCCGATACCGCTGTTCAGGACACACAGCTTATCACCTCCGTTGCCGACCTTAAGGCGGCAGTAACTTCCCTTACCGCAGGCGGCGACACAAACCATGCCGACGCTTTTGAAAAGGCTCTGCAGCTTTTCCCCGCAGGCTCTACAAACCGTAAGGTAATGGTAATGTTCACCGACGGCGTTACGACTGCGGGCGGAAATCCCAACACAATTGCGACTGCGGCCAAGGCTCAGGGCGTGGTTATCTACGCTATCGGTCTGAACGGCAGCGGCGGTCTGGACGAGGACGCTCTTGACGACTGGGCTTCCGATCCGTCCTCCTCATACGTTATAATTACTCCCAACGATCAGGAGCTTGAAGATATTTTTGAGGATCTTGCAAACAACATCACAAGAACGGGAGCCACAGACATTATTTTAAGAGACACGGTCGCTCCCTGCTTCAGAATAACTTCGGTTATGAATCCTCCCGTCGGTTCGGCGGCTATGATCAACTCCAACACCGTTGAATGGCGTATCCCTGCTCTCGGCGTAAGCGGAAGCGAGGGCGCAGCTCTTCAGTTCAACGTTCAGCACGTGGGTCAGTGTACGGGTACTGTCGCTGTAAACGAGTCCGTTGAATACTCCGACAACGAGGGCAACGTTGTTATCTTCCCCTCTCCCGAAATAGACGTAAACTGCGGCGTTGACGTTATTCCCGAAAGCTGCCCTATCCCTGTTGAAATTCCCGCAGAGGGCTGCAGCGACACAATTGAATTTGACGCAGGCGATCTTGTTCTCGAATCCACAGGACGTATCCTCCAGCTTGACGTTACCATTCAGAATGTCTGCCCCAACAAGCGTGTTGCGCTGGCTGTTATCCTGAACGAAACAGACCCCGAAGGCAACGAATACAGACGAGGCATGAAAACCATGACCATTCCCGCACACACGGAAACCTCCTGCCGCGACGTGACCGTACGCTGCGTCAAGTTCGTTCTTCCCGATGATCTTGACGTTTCCGGAACAGGCACGGGAACCTGCAACGCAAGAAATTTCAACGCAAGATTTATTGCACACTATATCGACTCCGACTTTGAGTGCTGCACAGCGGCAGAATGACAAAACCCCTCCGTTTTTCGGAGGGATACATAAGGATATTTTTGAAAAACGGCAGGCCTGCCGTTATCCGGACAAAATACAAAGACCCGTTCCATTGCGCCGATAAACGGTAAAACGGGGGCTTTTCTTATCCCATGCGACGGACAAGCATTATCTGACAGGATAAATTTTCAGCGTACATATAAAAACTGACCGCTCCGCCTGCAATTTGCAAACGGAGCGGTCTTTCAAATATAAAGCCTTGAATTAATATCATTCCGACTGTAAACTGTAAACAGACAGTCTGCGAAATGATCTCTTAGCCCTTGATTGCAGCCTGTGCAGCAGCCAGTCTTGCGATAGGCACACGGAAAGGCGAGCAGGATACGTAGGTCATGCCCAGCTTGTGGCAGAACTCAACGGATGTGGGATCGCCGCCGTGCTCACCGCAGATACCGATGTGCATTTCGGGACGTACCTTTTTACCCATTGTGATAGCCATTTCCATGAGCTTGCCGACACCTGTCTGATCCAGCTTAGCGAACGGATCGTTCTCGAAGATCTTAGCGTCATAGTAAGCGTCAAGGAACTTGCCTGCGTCGTCACGGGAGAAGCCGAATGTCATCTGTGTAAGGTCATTAGTACCGAAGCAGAAGAACTCAGCTTCCTTAGCGATCTCGTCAGCTGTAAGAGCAGCACGGGGAATCTCAATCATTGTACCAACCTCGTACTTGAGGTCTGCGCCTGCTGCCTTGATAACCTCGTCGGCAGTTGCAACAACGATATCCTTAACGTACTTCAGCTCCTTGATCTCGCCAACCAGCGGAATCATGATCTCGGGAACAATGTTCCAATCGGGGTGCTTTTTCTTAACATTGATAGCAGCCTTGATAACAGCCTTTGTCTGCATCTTTGCGATCTCGGGATATGTTACTGCAAGACGGCATCCGCGGTGACCCATCATGGGGTTGAACTCGTGGAGGGAAGCGATGATAGCCTTGATGGTATCAACGGACTTGCCCTGTGCCTTTGCAAGAGCCTCAATGTCAGCTTCCTCTGTAGGAACAAATTCGTGGAGAGGAGGATCCAGGAAACGGATTGTAACGGGGTTGCCCTCGAGTGCTTCATAAAGAGCCTCAAAGTCGCCCTGCTGCATGGGTTCGATCTTGTCGAGAGCAGCTTCTCTCTCTTCAACTGTATCGGAGCAGATCATCTCGCGGAATGCAGCGATACGGTCAGCCTCGAAGAACATGTGCTCCGTACGGCAGAGACCGATACCCTCTGCGCCAAGCTCGCGAGCCTTCTGAGCGTCCTTAGGTGTATCTGCGTTTGTTCTAACCTTGAGCTTCCTGTACTTGTCCGCCCAAGCCATAATTCTTCCGAACTCACCTGCGATGGTAGCGTCAACGGTAGCGATCTGACCGTCATAGATGTTACCTGTGGAGCCGTCGATGGAGATCCAGTCGCCCTCGTGGTAGGTCTTGCCTGCAAGCTCGAACTTCTTGTTCTCTTCGTCCATGTTGATAGCGGAGCAGCCGGATACACAGCAAGTACCCATACCGCGCGCAACAACAGCAGCGTGAGAAGTCATACCGCCGCGAACTGTCAGGATACCCTGAGAAGCCTTCATACCTGTGATATCTTCGGGAGATGTTTCGAGACGAACAAGAACTACCTTTTCGCCCTTAGCTTTCCAAGCCTCTGCGTCCTCAGCTGTGAATACGATCTTACCGCAGGCAGCTCCGGGAGAAGCGCCCAGACCCTTTCCAACGGGTGTTGCAGCCTTAAGTGCAGCAGCGTCGAACTGGGGGTGGAGAAGTGTGTCGAGGTTACGAGGATCGATCATAGCAACAGCTTCCTGCTCTGTTCTCATGCCCTCGTCAACAAGGTCGCAAGCGATCTTAAGAGCAGCCTGAGCTGTTCTCTTACCGTTACGTGTCTGGAGCATATAGAGCTTGCCGTGCTCAACGGTGAACTCCATATCCTGCATATCTCTGTAGTGCTTTTCAAGTGTGGAGCAAACCTCTGTGAACTGCTTGAAAGCTTCGGGGAACTTCTGCTCCATCTCGTTGATGTGCATAGGTGTACGAACGCCTGCAACAACGTCCTCGCCCTGTGCGTTTGTAAGGAACTCACCGAACAGACCCTTTGCGCCTGTAGCAGGGTCACGTGTGAACGCAACGCCTGTACCGCAGTCGTCGCCCATGTTACCGAATGCCATGGACTGTACGTTTACGGCAGTACCCCAAGAATAAGGGATATCGTTGTCACGGCGGTAAACGTTAGCACGGGGGTTGTCCCATGAACGGAAAACAGCCTTTACAGCGCCCATGAGCTGCTCCTTAGGATCGGAGGGGAAGTCCTGACCGATCTTGGATTTGTACTCAGCCTTGAACTGGTTTGCAAGCTCCTTCAGGTCGTCGGCAGTAAGGTCAACGTCCTGCTTAACGCCCTTCTTTTCCTTCATAGCGTCGATAAGCTGCTCGAAGTATTTCTTGCCGACTTCCATAACAACGTCGGAATACATCTGGATAAATCTTCTGTAGCAGTCCCAAGCCCAGCGGGGGTTGTTGGACTGCTTAGCCATAACCTCAACAACGTCCTCGTTAAGACCAAGGTTAAGGATTGTGTCCATCATACCGGGCATTGAAGCTCTTGCGCCGGAACGAACGGAAACGAGAAGAGGATTCTCCTTGTCGCCGAATTTCTTGCCTGTAATTCCTTCCATTTTGCCGATGTATTCATTGATCTCGGCAAAAATTTCATCATTGATTTTTCTTCCGTCCTCGTAGTACTGAGTACAAGCCTCGGTAGTGATGGTGAAGCCCTGAGGAACGGGGAGACCGATGTTGGTCATTTCGGCGAGGTTAGCGCCCTTACCGCCGAGAAGCTCTCTCATGTCAGCATTTCCCTCGGAGAAGAGATAACAGTATTTTTTTGCCATTGGTATTACCTCCAAAAATAAAATTTACTTCGCGCGCGGAACTTTGCCAAAATAAGGAAATATTTCCGCACACGACCATAAATATATTATAACAGATATTC
>CAMWVO010000086.1 GCA_947177695.1 uncultured Clostridia bacterium | reverse complement strand
CCTTGCTTCGTACCGCAAGAAGGGGGAGCGGTCGTGTCCGCTCCCCCTCGAAATGCTGTCGCATTTCTCACCCCTTTCACCGTTTCGGACGAAAGGGGATTTCGCCGCCTGCGGGCGGCGACCAAAGGGCTCTGCCCTTTGGAAACTCGCAGCCTTGAAAGGCTGGCGAACTTTTTTGAGTCGGCGGCTGCGCCGCCTGAGCGTTACGACAGTTAGTTGCGTAAATCAAAATTTAACTTTTCTGCGCTTTCCTCATTGTGTCGATGACCTCCCGCATAAGGTCAAGCGGCTTCTCATTTTTCATTTTAACGGCGATATAGGCTTTCTCCCCGCCGTTGACCGTTACACGTCCCTTATACGCCGCAGTAAGCGCCTGTATCTGTTCAAGCTCCGCGGATTTCAGATAAAAGAACATTATCCCGTTCCGCTGAGTTATTTCCGTAATGGTCAGCTCGGAAGCCATATTCCTTGTCAATGCAACTGTAATAAGTCCCTGTATCGCTTTCGGAGGATCGCCGTAGCGGTCGATAAGCTCGTCGGTAAGGTCGAGACTGTCCTCGTCGGTGCGCAGTGCGGCTATCTTGCGGTACATATCAAGTCTGCCCGCAAGGCTTTCTATATAGTCATCGGGAATATGAGCTTCTATCTGAATATCGATAAGACAGTCCTCGGGCTTGGGGGGAGGGGCTTCTCCCTTTTCCTCGGCAATGGCTTCGTTGAGAAGCTGCAAATACATATCGTATCCCACCGCTTCCATGTGACCGTGCTGCTTTCCGCCTAAGATCGAACCCGCGCCCCGTATCTCAAGGTCGCGCATTGCAATGCGGAAGCCGCTGCCGAACTGTGTAAATTCCCTTATAGCGTCAAGACGGCGCGTCGCGATCTCGGTCAGAGCCTTGCCCCGCCTGAACGTAAAGTACGCAAACGCCCTCCTGCTGGAGCGTCCCACTCTGCCGCGGAGCTGATAAAGCTGTGAAAGTCCAAGTCTGTCCGCGTCCTCGATAATAAGGGTGTTCACGTTGGGGACGTCCACGCCCGTCTCGATAATAGTGGTGCAGACAAGAATGTCTATCTCATGCTCAATAAGCTGCCTCCATATTTCCGACAGTCTTTCCTCTCCCGTCTGACCGTGTGCAACGCCTATCCGCGCGTCGGGTATCATCTCCTGAAGCTTTGCCGCGCAAAGGTCTATGCTGTCTATTCGGTTGTGAATATAGTACACCTGTCCTCCGCGGCGAAGCTCCTTTGTAATTGCCTGAGCTATCACACCCTTGTTATGCTCGATAACATATGTCTGGACAGGGTGACGGTCTACGGGAGGCTCTTCGATAACGCTCATGTCACGTATGCCGCTCATTGCCATGTTAAGGGTTCGGGGGATAGGCGTTGCGGAAAGGGTGAGAACGTCCACGCCCGAAAAGGTCTCCTTGAAGCGTTCCTTGTGAGCAACGCCGAAGCGCTGCTCCTCGTCGATTATGGCAAGTCCGAGACTTTTGAATTTAACGTCTTTCTGGACAATACGGTGGGTACCGATTATCATGTCGATATCGCCGTTTTTAAGCTTTTTCAGTATTTCCTCCTGCTGCTTGGAAGTTCTGAACCGGGACAGCAGTTCAATGTTCATGGGGAAATGCTCGAAACGCTTCAGTGCGGTCTGGTAGTGCTGCCAAGCCAGTACCGTTGTGGGAGCCAAAATCGCGCACTGCTTGCCGTCCTCCATGCACTTGAACGCTGCGCGGAAAGCAACCTCGGTCTTTCCGAAGCCGACGTCGCCGCAGAGAAGTCTGTCCATGGGTATTGGCTTCTGCATATCCTCCTTGATTTCCTGCACCGAGCGAAGCTGATCGTCGGTCTCGGTGTAGGGGAAGCGGGTCTCGAAATCATGCTGCCAGTCGTCGTCCTCGGAAAAGGCAAAGCCGGGAGTCTGACTGCGCTTTGCGTAAAGCTTTATAAGCTCGTCAGCCATATCCTTGACAGCCTTTTTAACACGGCTGCGGGTCTTCTGCCACTCCATTGAGGACAGCTTGTTAAGCTTCACCGCTCCGTTGTCCCGCGGTCCGATGTATTTCGACACCATGTCAAGCTGGTTTACGGGAACGTACAGGACGTCCGTACCCGCGTACTGAATGGTGATGTAGTCCTTTGCAATGCCCTCCATTTCAAGCTTGCGTATGCCAACAAATTTGCCAATGCCGTGAAGAGCGTGTACCACCAAATCCCCCGCGGTAATGTCCGAAAGGGACTTTATCTCCTCGCCCTTTTTGGCTTTGCGGAATTTCTTTTTCGAGGACATGGCTTTTGCCTGAGTTATGAGCATGGTCTTGACGTCGGGGTAATCATAGCCCGCGCTTACCGAGCCTGTGGCAAGCAGAACCGTTCCTGCTGTCGGCACGGAGCTTTCGGTCATTATTCCGCAGGATATACCCTCGTCCCGCAAGTCCTTTGCAATAATTGGCAGAGTTTTTTCCGACCCCGCTAAAACTATGGCGGAGTATCCGTTCTCGCGGGCGTTGTGCAGGTCTTCTATAAGCTGACGTATCTCGCCGCCCCAAGGCGCGGTCTGGTTTGCGGTAACGGAGACCAGACGCTTGAAACGCAGGTCGTCCCCGCCGCGGAGAAAGGTGTCAAAGTGCAGAAGCGGAAACTGTCCCGCCTTTGAGCAGACCTCTCCGAAGTCGTCAAGATAGCCCTCCAGACCCTTGCAAAGCTCGCCTGCTTCAAGGAGTATTTTTAAATCCTCCGCGTGCTGTGAGGAAACGCTTTTCGCCTTTTCAAGACAGTTCCTGTACTCGCAGAAAACCACCGGACTGTCCTCAGCAAGATAGTCAAAAATAAGCGCAGGGGTCTCGTAGGCAAGGGGCAGATATTTGTCGATATCGCCAAGAGAAAGACCGTTTTTAACGCGGTCGGAATCCCTTGTCAGAGCGGTTTTTGCCGCGTCCGCACGTTTGCCGCGAAGCGAAGCCGACAGCTTGTCGATAGCTTCCGTCAGCGCGTCGGGACTGTCAAAAAGCACCTCCATAGCAGGGGTAATGCGTATGCTGTCAACGGGGTCGGTGCGCCGCTGACTTTCGGGGTCGAAGTATGAAAGGGTGTCTATCTCGTCCCCCCAAAGCTCCATGCGGACAGGCATGGGACTTCCCACGGGGAAAATGTCCGCGATAGAACCGCGTACGGAAAACTGGCTTGCGCCCTCTGCCTTTTCGCAGCGGGTGTAACCTGCCGCGATAAGCCCCGCGGTAAGCTCGGCAAGATTAACAGTGCCGCCCGCTTCAATGGTTATCGTTCTCGGCAGGAGCGCGTTTTTGGGGACAGTCCTTTGCATGACCGCCTCCGCCGAAGCGCAGACGAAAATGTCGGGAGAGTCCGAAGCAAGACGGCTTAAAACCCCCAGCCTGATATGTTCGTATTCGCGGGAAACGGTCTCCGCAGGCGTAAAGGAGAAATCCTTTGCGGGATATACAAAAGCGCAGACCTCTCCCGACAAAGTGTTGATGTCCTCGGCAAGCTTTGTCGCCGAAGCTTCGCTGTCGCATATCATCAGCACGGGGAATTTTTCCCGCAGACCGAGAGCGAAATGCGCCTTGTGAACAGCGGAAACGCCCGATACCGAAACGGGGGTCTGACCCGATTTCAAAGCGTCGAGCATATCATTATATGGTGTAAAATTTTCAATTGCTTTTTTAAAAATATTTGCCATAGTAAACTCCTGTTAGAGATAAAGAGATAAGAAGCAATGAAGCACAAAGTCCATTGTGTTAAGCTAAACTAAAAGACCTTTATGCAAAAAGTTCGCCAGCCTTTCAAGGCTGCGAGTTTCCAAAGGGCAGAGCCCTTTGGTCGCCGTCCGCAGACGGCGAAATCCTTTTCGTTCGTAACGGTGAAAGGGGTGAGAAACGGCGAGAGCCGTTTCGAGGGGGAGCGGACACGACCGCTCCCCCTTTTTGCGGTACGCAGCAAAGCTGTCCTTGAAAACAGTCCGGTGGACTGTTTTCAACAGACAAACCATGCAGTAATTTTTGGTTCAACAGCAAAATGCGTCTACGTTTAACAAAACGTCACGAATTAAACTTATTCATAGCCTCGCTCGTCTTGTCCTTAACCATAAGCTCCAGAGAGGAAACCGCTTTCTCCGTACCCTCCGCCATAAGTTTTTTTTCCTCATCGTTAAAGTGAGACAAAACCCAGTCGGCAAGATTGTAGTCCTTGTGAGGCTTTGCCCCCACGCCTATCTTTATGCGGGGAAACGTGTCGAAGCCCGTCAGGTAGATAATAGACTTCATGCCGTTGTGACCGCCGTCCGAGCCTTTGCGCCGAATGCGGATATGGGACGGCTCAAGGCTGATGTCGTCAAAACATATTATAACCCTTTCGGGTGGGATTTTATAGAAATTCATGGCTTCCACGATCGCTTCGCCGCTGTTGTTCATAAATGTTGTGGGCTTCATCAGCAGACAGTTCACGCCGTTTACGGCGGCAACCGCAGTCAGGGATTTGAAGCGTATCTTTTTAAGCTGCACGCCGCATTTCTCCGCAAGCCTGTCAAGAACCATAAAGCCTGCGTTGTGGCGTGTGTTTTCGTATTTTTCGCCGGGGTTTCCAAGTCCCGCTATGATATAGTCGGGCTGACCCACGGGTTCGGTTTTTTCCTTGTTCAGTTGGTTGAAGATGTCGAAAATGCTCATTTTGGTTTTCCTTTCGGAGTAATTTTTGAGGACATAATTTGCGGCGGCAAATTGCTGTAAACCGCAATAACCTGCCCGGAGCATACCGGGCAGGTAAATGTTTTTATAAATATGCTCGTGCAAAACGTCACACTGTGACGTTTTGTAGGTTTAGTTTGCTGCGCGCCGTAGGGGAACGCCCTAATCGCACTTAGTGCGATTTAAGCAGAGGCGTTCCCCTCTTGAAAACAGTCCGTTGGACTGTTTTCAATTCACCCCTTTGCGGAGCTCTTGAACGAAATGGAATTTCGCCGTCTGCGGACGGCGACCAAAGGGCTACTCGCCCTTTGGAAACCTCGCCAGCTGTGCTCAGCTGGACCAGCTATAGCCGGCGGCTTTGCCGCCTGTTGTTGCTTATGTGTTGAAAAGCGGGGACACGGGCTTATCCGCATAAATACGCTGTATAGCCTGTGCAAACACGGGAGCGCAGGGCAGGATCGTTATCTTGTCGATCTGCTTCTCTTCGGGGAGAGCGATGGTGTCAAGCAGTACAAGCTCCTTGATAACGCTGTTCTGTATCCTCTCTATTGCGGGACCGGACAAAACGCCGTGTGTTGCACAAGCGTAGACCTCTTTAGCTCCGCCGATGTCGATTATTGCCTTTGCCGCATTGCAGAGCGTTCCTGCCGTGTCGATCATATCGTCTACCAAAACAACGGTTTTATCTCTGACGTCGCCGATAATATTCATTACCTCGCAGACATTTGCTTTCTGACGGCGCTTATCCACGATCGCAAAGGGTACCCCCAGACGCTGAGCAAAGTTTCTTGCTCTTGTTACAGAACCCAGGTCGGGGGAAACTACCATTACATTTTCCTTGCAGTCCTTGAATTTTTCAACAAAGAACGGCGCAAGGATAGGCACGCCCAAAAGGTGGTCAACGGGTATGTTGAAAAAGCCCTGTATCTGGGGACAGTGCAGATCCATTGAAAGCACTCTGTCCGCGCCCGCAACAGAGATAAGGTCGGCAACAAGCTTTGCGGAGATCGGGTCTCTTGCCTTTGCCTTTCTGTCCTGACGGGCATAGCCCATGTAGGGGATCACCGCGGTTATGCGTCCCGCAGAGGCTCTCTTGAATGCGTCTATCATTATGAGCAGCTCCATCATGTGGTCGTTTACGGGGGAGCTTGTGGACTGCACCACAAATACGTCCGAGCCGCGGACGCTCTCCTTGATGGAAACGCTTACCTCTCCGTCGGAAAATGTTACGACTTCAGATTCGCCCAGAGGAAGTCCCAGATTTTTTGCGATCTCCTCTGCTACCTTGGGATTGGAGTTTGCTGTAAAGATTTTAATATCCTTGCCGTGAAGATTCATTTTTAGAAGTCCCCTTTACAAAATTGGTAGTGGATTTTTTGCGTTGCTTTTATGTTTAGTCCCGCATAATATTAATACGGGAAATTATGTTCCTGAAAATCTCATCATTTTTGCGTAAGTCCTTTTTCAATTACGTCGGCGGCTTCGGATAAGCCCTGTGCCTTCATTTCGGCAAGAAGCTTTTCGGTAGTCTTGGCTTCAAGTCCGACGAAAATTCTTATTATTAACTTTATCGTCTCCGCGCCGAAAGCCTTGTACAGCTCGTAAAACAGCACCGTGCCCTTGGTATGCACACCCTCGGGGCGACTGCCGTCCTCCGTTTTTATAGGCGGAAATTCGTGGTATTTTTCCATATGTTCGGCTATCATTGCGTCGAAAATTTCAGTCTTGTTTCTGTCAAGGCAGTACAGCAGCATTGACCATTCCGCAGTTGTCTCGTTGAGCCAGTCCTCCCAGCTTCCGACTTCCGCGCCGTTACACCATGTATGAGCCATTTCGTGAGCGTTTACTCCGACAGCTTCCTTTTCGTCAGTACCGGGCGTAATGCAGACGATAAGACCGTCCCGCTTGTACGCTCCGCCGCTTGTCAAAGCAGGGTACAGGCACGCCATTTCTATATGCCCGCCGCTGTATTCCCTGCGGAAAAGTTCTTTTGTATAGTAGTCAAGAACGTCCTCAAAAACATTTTTCGAGAACCCTGCTGCTTCGTTAAGAGAATTATCGGCGTAATAGATGCTGATATATTTTCCCGAAACGGTTTGCAGTTTGCTTTTCCTGTAAAGTATAATGTTCATATCCCATTCGCCTGCGCTGTAATGCCACAGGCTTCCGTCAAATTCTCCCTTTACAAGGAAATAATCTTCACAGCCGCTTACGGTCAGAAAGCTTTTCACTTCGCAGGACATCTCGCAGGGAAGCCATACGCCGTAACGGTTAAGTTCGATAATGTCATCGGTTATAATGTTGTGCCAGCCGCTTATTTTGCCGCTGTAACAAATTTTAACCCTGCCGAAATCGGAGCCGCATTTTACGGAATACTTTTTTACCTCCGCACAGAAAAGCGGTTCGTAAACCGCCTCTATCGTCGGTTCGGAGGACTTTTCATCACAGGAAACCCCGCTTATTTCAAGCCCGCTGTTAAGTATAAAGTTAAGTTCCGAGACGTTTTCGTCAAGGGAAATTTCCGCCTCCGCAAAAAGCTTTTCTCCCTCAAAGTGCAGGGCAATATTCATTTTTGACATCCTGTTCACCGACCCTTAACGTTACTTTTTGCTGTTCCTGCTCTTAAGCCGCTTATCGCCGAAGCCAGCCTTGAAGTGGAGTTCCCCTCTTTCAATGGCAAGCGCGCCGTCGGGAACGTCCTTTGTAACGGTAG
>CAMWVO010000085.1 GCA_947177695.1 uncultured Clostridia bacterium | reverse complement strand
CAATAGTACAGTATTATTATTCTGATTATATATAAAGAATGGTAAAAAATCCGTTGTTAAGAAATAAAATTGTATTGCCAACTATAAAAATGAAAGTGAAACAGATCGGAGGCAAATATGAAATACAGACCCGACAAATATGGCAGTCAGATTTCCCAGCTGGGCTATGGCTGCATGAGATTCAGCAGAAAAGGAAATGCTATCGACTACGAAAAAGCGGAGAAGGAAGTCCTTTTGGCTATTGAAAAGGGCGTCAATTATTTTGATACCGCTTACATATATCCCGGCAGTGAGGAATGTCTCGGTAGGATACTTGATGAAAACAAATGCCGTGACAAGGTCTATATAGCCACCAAGCTTCCGCAGTATATCCTACGTTCTGCTGCGTCAATAGATAAAACCTTTAATGAGGAGCTTTCCCGTCTCCGCACGGACTATATTGACTACTACCTGATGCATATGTTCACCGATTATTCGGAATGGGAGCATTTGAAATCCTTGGGTATTGAGGACTGGATCAAGCGTCAGAAAGCAGAAAAACGTATTCGCAATATTGGTTTTTCCTACCATGGCGATACAGAAATGTTCCTGAAAATTCTGGACGCTTACGACTGGGACTTCTGTCAGATACAGTATAACTATCTTGATGAGCATACTCAGGCAGGAAAGACAGGTCTCCAAGCAGCGGCAAAGAAAGGCATTCCGGCTATTATTATGGAACCTCTGCGCGGCGGTAAGCTGGTCGATCTTCCCGATAAAGCAAAGGAGGAGCTTGCCTCAGGCGGCAAGGGCTATACGCCCGCGGAACTGGGACTGCGCTGGCTGTGGAATCAGCCGGAAGTGACCTGTGTGCTTTCGGGAATGAATTCCGAGGATATGGTGAATGAGAATATCCGCATCGCATCAGAAGCCGAGCCGTGGCATTTGACAGAAGAAGATATGGAGATCGTTGAGCGTATCAAGAAGATCATACGAGAGCGGGAAAAGGTGGGCTGTACCGGGTGCAGATACTGTATGCCATGTCCCAAGGGAGTGGATATTCCCGGCAATTTTCATTACTATAATCTGATGTATATGGAGAAAAAGACCTCCGCACGCTTTGAGTTTGCACGGAACATGGGACTGCGCAAGGAACCCGGTTTTGCATCACAGTGCATTGGCTGCGGTAAATGTGAACAGCACTGCCCGCAGCATATCAGTATCCGTGAAAAACTAAAGGAAGCCGATCGCAGTCTCAGACCGCTGCCCTATAAGCTCGGCATTAATGCGGCGCGCAAAATCATGATCAGATAATAGAAATCCGGCTATGTCGGCTGAGTGTTGTTTGAGCGGAGAGAAAGCGTAAGATAGTAAGAAACGAAAAAACGGGAGTGCAAGCCAAAGCGCTCCCGTTTTAAATTTAGATGTTATTTAATAATAAAAATCACATTTTCTAATTTGTTACTTCTTTTACCTTCAATATGCTCACTCCAATACACAGTATTTCTGCTTATATATATGCAGGAATATTCGGGTTAATGATTAATGACGGCGTGCATGGCGGATTTTTCCCGCAAATTGGTCAAAGCTTTTGAGCTGTGTGCGCGTACTGTATGTCCGATAAAAAACGGCAGCTGTATTTTATTACAAATATCGGGATTTTTTTACAAAACATATTGCAAATTCAGAAAAAATATGATAAAATATCCATAATTAGCAATAATAGACAATGTTATACAAAATTTGACGTTTAATACAGCTGCAACTTCATTCAAAAGAAAGGATCATAGAAAGAAAGGAATGGTAATGAATATGAAAAGAAACAGAAAAAAATCATTATCTGTTATCATGGCTTTTTTGCTTGCACTTCAGGCAGGCGGTACGGTTTTTGCCGAGGACACAGATATATTCAGCACGGCAGCTACCGGACAGGTAAATGTTAGCATTTCACCTGCGCTGGCGTTGGAAAGAAACGTTGACTTCACGGCGACGCTTACGGGAAACGATGGGCAGACCCTAACTCAGCGGCTTGCTCTCGGAGCGGACGGAGAGACCGAAGAGGTATTCTTTTCAAGGCTTTCCGGCGGTTACTACAACCTGAAAATATCCGCTGACGGTTTTGCCGATTACGAGCAGACAATAAATGTGGACAGGCAGGCTGCCGCTGTAAACCTTATGACAGGCTTTGCCGACGGTATCGACTACAGCATGGGCGCTCACCCCGGAACTCTCCTTATAGGCGACGCCAACAATGACGGCGCTGTTGACGATCTGGACAGAAAACAGCTTACCGACGCCATAGACCGCAGAACGACCGGCAGTGTTACCGACCTTAACGGCGACGGCAGCATTGACTTGGTAGACTTGGAATACCTTGCAAAGGGCTACAATGTTTCCGAAAATACTCAGGCGACCCTTGAAACGCTGATACCGTCCACGGTTATAGAAGCCTCCGCGGGAAGCGGTACTTATGTGGCGGGCGGAAGTCTTGACAGCCTTTTTGTAAAGAACGGCGGCGTACAGCTTGCGACGGCTGACGGCGGGATTATTTCCTCCGAAGACCCTGTCGTTTTGCAGTTTGACGTTACCGACAGCGGTCTTGCCGCACGCGCGGACGGAATAGTCATAGCCGTTTCCGAGGATAACCCTGTCACAAGAGCGGAAGTGTTTATTGACTACATAGACGAATACGGCATGGAGTATACCCAGCTTGCGCTTGTGGAAAACGGCGTTCACCATTTGCTGAATGACGGAAGCGTCATTGTGGAGCAGGACGAACGCGGAAATATCCGTATAAATTTAGGCGCTCAGATCGCGGTCAAGAGAGTGACATTTAAAATTTCGGGACTGAGAAAGGAAAGTCCCATTGCCGAAATTTCATATGTGGAATTTGTAAACGGCATGGAAAATAAAATATCCGAGCCTGCGTCGGACATACCTCAGAGCCTTTCCGCGACGGCAGGAAATAAGTCTTTTGTGCTTACGTGGGCTCCCTGCGTAAACATTACAGGCTATGAGGTCATGATAACTCAGGGAGAAAAAAGCGAGGTCAAAAAGGTAAAGGGCAGTTCTCTCAGCGTTTCCTCCTTTAACGGCAAAGACCTTACAAACGGTATTGAGTATACCGTAAAGGTTCAGTCGGTAAACGGCACATGGAAAAGCGGCTACTGCGACCCGATAACCGTTATTCCGAAAACCTCTTCAAAACCCGACAGACCCGACGGTCTGACCGCTTCGGGCGCCTACAGAAGCATAAAGGCGTCGTGGAAAAAGGCGAAGGAAGCGGAGCGGTACAATCTTTACTATAAGCTCCGTTCCGACGCGGAATATAAGAAGATAGGAAACATCACGTCAACGTCCTACACTATCTCCGATCTTGAGGATAAGTCGGCATATGTACTGTATGTTACTGCGGAAAACGAATACGGCGAAAGCGCACCGTCGCTTACGGCAGCCGCTTCCACCACAGACGTGACCTCTCCAGTTATGCCTAAGTACAACCTCATAAACACAGGCGAAGCGGGCGAAAAGGGACAGCACATTATATCCGCTTCTCAGAATTACGGCTCGATGATAAGCAGTACGCTGGACGAAAGCAAAACGGCATGGGGCACGGTGGATCACGACGCCAATTCCTACTATCTGCGCAAGAGCTGGGACGACGGCGGTTATAACAATATCGGCAGCAACGGTCTTTTCTATGAATTTGACGAGGAATACACCATTCAGTCCCTTGCGCTTTTCGAGGCTGTTCCCACAAGTCCGAACCTTTTCTACACCAAGATAAATTACTGGGACGCGTACGGCAACAAGACATCTTTAAGCTACAATCAGGTCTCCACAATAAGAAAGAAAGACAGCGAGGGACGCGCCTACTATCTTATAAAGCTGCCCCAAAAAGCGCAGATAAAGAAGATACAGATAGGACTTGCGCGGTATCTTGCAAGCGGAAACATCAACGTTTCCGAGGTGTACTTCTATCGCTACGACACCATTGAGGACGATATTGCAAATCTGTATGACGACGATCTGCACCTCGTTCTGAGACAGGGAGTGACTCAGGCTGTTATAGATGGTTTAAGAGGGCGTCTGAATACTCCCGACCCGACGTGCGGAGAGTGCAATCCCGATAAGGAGCGGCTTGAAACCGAGCTTAAAAATGCGGAGGATATCCTTAACTGTAAGGATCTGGGTGATCCGGTATACATACACAACACCATAAGCACCTCCGACGCAAACAGGGGCTTTTCGGGTCTGAACGCATGGCAGCCCGTTGGTGTGACTGCCGCGGCTGGAGATACCGTTACCGTGTATGTGGGTCACAATACCAAAACTACGGGAGCGGCTACAAATCTGCAGCTTGTGGCTACTCAGTATCACGCAGAGTCAGGCGCATTGGCTAAGACTGTTGCAACGCTCAAAGTCGGTTCAAACGTTATAGAGATACCGAAAATATGGTCGATAGACGAGGAATCGGGCGGCGCGCTGTATATCCAGTATACGGGAAGCAATGCAAACGACCGTTATGCAGTCCGTGTAAGCGGAGGAATCCATGTGCCTGTGCTTGACCTTTACGGCGTTACGGACGAAAGCGAAAAGCTGACCCGTGCGGAAGCCTATATCGAGGAACTGCAAGCATATGTTGACCAAATGGAAACCCTGCACAGTCAGTATCATGCGAACTCATCAAACCCGAATGTGAACATATACTCCTACAGCGCGCAGAACTGCATTGCGGGCGCGTCGGATATACTTCTTGACAATATGCTTTTGTCTCTGCCCGCAAAGCGCATACTTGACGGCACGGGACAGGGCAGTACGGCGGACAGGGCGGCACAGGCTGTCAGATCCACCGATGCGATGGAAGATATGCTGTATCTTTTCTATCAGCACAAGGGTCTTAACGACAACGCGGAAAGAGAGGCAGACAGGCTTCCCGGACGTCACCTGAATATCCGTTACCAGAGAATGTTCAGCGGCGCGTTCATGTACGCGGCGGGAAACCATATCGGCATCGAATGGGGCTCTGCGAGCGGTCCGCTGGCGGCAGACGGAGTTGTTTCCGACGAAAACGGAAGATACATCAGCGGAAGATATTTCGGCTGGGGCATTGCTCACGAGATAGGTCACTGCATAAATCAGGGAGCGTATGAGGTCGCCGAAATAACAAACAACTACTTCGCCCAGCTTGCACAGGCTAAGGACACAAATGCAGGCATGAGGTTCAGCTACGAAAACATTTACAAAAAGGTAACGTCCGGTTCGACGGGTCAGTCGTCAAACCTTGCAACACAGCTTGGTCTGTACTGGCAGCTGCACCTTGCCTACGACAACGACTACAACTACAAAACCTATAACAGCCGTACAGAGCAGCTTGCAAACCTGTTCTACGCAAGAATGGACAGCTACGCGCGCGATACGTCTCTTGCTCCCGCTCCCGGCGGAATTCAGCTTACGTTGGGCGGAGGAAGCGACCAGAACCTTATGCGTCTTGCCTGCGCGGCGGCTGAAAAGGACATACTTGAATTTTTCGAGCGGTGGGGAAAAGTTCCCGACAGCACGACAGTACAGTACGCAAGCCAGTTTGCAAAGGAAGAAAGAGCTATCTGTTATGCCGATGACGATTCCCGCGTGTTCCGCATGGAAAGACCATACGGCGGATATCTGGGAACAGGCGGATACGTTCAGGCGGTAGGTTCGGATACCTCTGCAAGCGTTTCATGGAGTAATCCCAATCAGGTGAATTTTAACCTTTCGTATGAAAATATCCCTGACGAAGAGGTTCTCGGCTACGAGATAGTTCGCTGCACAATTTCAGGCGGACAGGTGACTAAAGAGGTAGTCGGCTTTACCACAGGCAGCGTCTATACCGACTACGCGGCGGGACTTAACAACAGGGTAGTTACCTATGAGGTAATTGTGGTTGACAGGTATCTGTACCGTTCCGCACCGAAAACTCTTGAACCTATCAAGATACAGGACGACGGCAGTCTTGACAAGACATGGTGGACAATAAGCAGCACGGGACTTACCGCAAGCAATGCTCCGTATGAGGAGACAGGCGACGATGATATGCCCTGCGCTCCCAAGGCGGACGACCCGATACTCCTTGCCGCCGACGGAAACATCGGTACAGAATACAGCGGCATTATTTCCGCAAACGCTGAAATAACCATAAGCTTTAACAGGTCTGAGACCATTTCGGGCTTTAAGTACACAGCGGGCAGCGGAGCGGCTGCAGGCAATTACAGCATACTGGTAAGGACAAACGGCGCATGGCAGGAGGCTGCAAGCGGATATCTGGGCGGCAGCGGTACGGTATTCTTTGAAAATGCGGACAGAAAATATATAAGCACCTACAGAGCGGACGCCATCAGGCTTGTCCTGAACGACCAGCCGGGACAGGAAATTTCCATCGCCGAGCTTGATGTTCTGGGTGTAACGGGCGACGATGTTGATTTCATGCGCGCGGACGGAACTGCGGCAATAGGCAGACTTTCCGCAGATTACAGATACGGCAGCGGTGCAAATGACGTTATTCCCAAGGACTCGATAGTGTTCACAGGCGCCTATAAGGGAAATCCCGGTTACAGTGTGGTAATGCTGTTCGACCAGAACGGAAACGTGGTAGGCGGCACAGACTATTCGGGATACCTGACAGCACACCAGATAATACTGGCGGACGACCCGGGCAGCGGACTTCTGACCGACGTTTCGGACGGTACATGGATATACTGGATAGAACCTGCCGACAACGTTTCTCTCAGCGGAATATCACAGGTGCGCGCGGAGCTTTACCGTGTGAACAACGCGTTTACCAATGAGGGAGAAAGACTTGTAAGCGATTCGGTATTTGTTGACTTCCCGCAGACGCTTCCCGAAATAAGCCTTGGCGGCGGGAATTATGCGGAAACCGAAAATACCGGCGATACCGAGAATACCGAAGTACCCGACAGCACGGAAACAACCGATAAGGTGTGGGATACCGAAGCTCGCGACAGTACTGAAACAGAGGGCAATACGTGGAGTACCGAAATTGCGGAGGAATAAAATATGAGTATGTTTAATAAAAAGTCCGTCGGTATTTCCGCGGGAATAATGAAAAAAATGCTGAGCGCGGCGGCGCTGATAATTTGCTGTATCATGCCGCTGACGATCAGCGCTTCGGCAGCGGAGGTCAATGAGATAAAGCTTGAAGCAAACGGCAGCGAAGCGTCGCTGGAGCTTTATTTCCCGCAGGCTGCCGCAGAGGGGATAGCTTCAATGCAGATGTCTGTGTACGTTGCGGCAAATTCGGACAGCGTTGATCTTGAGTTTATCCCCGACAGCGGTCTTGCAGCAAAGATCGTTGAGAGCAGGTATCAAAGCGATACGGGTATGCTGAACATTTATCTTGCGGGAACGTAGGCTTTGTTTTCATCTTACGGGTCTACCAAGGTGGGAACAATTAAAATAAGCA
>CAMWVO010000084.1 GCA_947177695.1 uncultured Clostridia bacterium | reverse complement strand
ATCGCTTTCCGTTAGAACAGCCTTGCCGCAGCTCCTTTCACTTTATTTCTTCGGAACTTAGCTTTCCGTCCCTGTATATTACAAATTTTACATTTTCGCCTATAAAAACGCGGTTTCCTTTTTTGACAAGTACTTCCGCGCCGTCATCCATTGCGGCGATTATATCCGCGTCCGCGTCATTTTCCGCGCTTTTTCCGCTGTACCTTACCGCAGCGCTGTATGATGATTCCGTGCTTATCTCCGAATCGGAACCGTACATTATTATATCCGCGCCCGAAGCGTTTACAACTATCACGCCGCCGCTTAAAAAGCTTACGGTGTACCCGTTCGACCCAATGCAGCCTCCGTCGCTGCTGTAGCCTACTGTTTCCGCCGAGGAACAGCTGTCCGCCAAAGAAATACTCTCCTCAGGAATAAGTATCATTTCCGTATCAAAAAGCTTCAAACTGTTTGTGTAAACCGGCAGAGACGTATTCGCGTCCGTATTCAGAATAACGGCTTCCACTTTATAAATACCGCTTTTGTTAAGATATTTCACAACTGAACCCGCCGCTCCCCCGCCCTTTTTGAGATCGACGATACAGGCGGAATTCTTGTCGTGTATCACCGCCGTAACGGAGCTTCCGTCTTTAAGCAGAGCAACGGTGATATTTCTGTCTGGTATGTATCTGTACACTCCCGAAAGCAGCATTGCCATCACAAGAGCTCCTGCGGAAAGAAATATCCTGCGCTTTTTCCCGCCGAAAAGCAACATCGACAGCATAGCCGCGACTGCGGCAATTATGTTGACGGTACGCACAAAATCGCTTCCCAGCGGAATATAGGAAAATCTCAGTCGTCCGATAAATTCCGAAATGACTATCACCGCGCGGCAGCAAAAGCCGCAGACCGTAAGCACGGGAACTGCCGCAAACGCCAGACCTCCAGTAAGCATTACTATGATCCCGCAGACAAGAATGACTGTACATATCGGGAGAAGTATCAGGTTTGACAGCGGAGATACCACCGATACCTCGTCGAAAAACAGCAGCGTAACCGGAAAAACCACTACCATAACGCAAGCCGAGGCAATGAACGACCTTGCCGTATTGCCGAGCCTGTGCTTCTTTTCAATCTCGACAGTTATCGCAGGAGCAGCCACGCCTATTCCGAAAACACCGGCAACCGACAAAAGAAACGAAGCGTCCCTGACAGCAAACGGAGAAGCCGCTGTCAGAAGTATCACCGCGATACCGAGAGAATTAAAGGTATCCGCACGTCTTCTGAAAAGCCCCGCACCGTAGACAAGGGCAATCATTATTGCCGCTCTTATAACCGAATTGGACATTCCCGCCAGCATTACAAAACACAGCACCGGTACCATAAGAAGACCGAAACGGAAATATCTGTTTATCGGCAGACGTGATATCACAAACCAGAAAAACGAGCATACCACCGAAAGATGCACGCCAGAAACCGCCATGATATGACCTATTCCCGCGCGGTACATAAGGGTCTTTTCGCTGCTGTCGATGGCAGATTTGTCGCCGAAAAGCATTGCGGTCATAACCGCCGCACAGTCGCTCTCCATTTCGCTGTTGATAACTTTCAGTATATGCTCACGGTAATTGTTTACGGAACGTCTGAAAGAAAAATCCGTATGACTGTAGCTGAAATCTGACACCTTATTCAGCCGCAGATAGATACCCTTAGCCTTATAGTAGGACTTTGCGGGAAAGGTGTAGCTGTCCTTTAAGGCAGCGGCTTTTCCCACAACGCTTATTTCGTCGCCTATCTCGGCGTTGGAGCTGTCCGCCCAAAACGACACCTCCGCCGACACGTCTCCGTTTATAACGCCCTTTACGGTATAAAGCGTTATGTCACCGCTGTATTCGCTGAAATCCAATAATTTACCCGTTATCTTTACATCATATCCGTCGTATTTTACAACATTGTCATAAATCAAGCGCTCATATCCTGCGTAAAGCAGCAGTCCCAACGCTGCGCTTAAAAGACATACCGCCGCATTGGCGTATCTTTTTCCATAAACAGCAGCGGCGGAAACCGCAGACAGCGCAAGCGCTGCGGCAACCGCCGTACTACAGCCTCCGCTGAGAAATGAAGCGGAAAACAGTCCTATCAAATAAAACGAACCTATATACGCCATTTTCCGTTTCATTGAAAGCCGTCCCTTCTCTCAGCCGCAGGTTATCCCATTGTAACGTCGAGCTTTCTTCCGCCCAGAATGTGGAAATGCAGATGCTTAACGCTCTGACAGCCGTTTTCGCCGCAATTCGTTACGATACGGAAGCCGTCCTCGGCTATGCCCTGTTCCTTGACGATCTTTGCAGCCGCCTCGAATATCTTTGAAACGACCGCGGAATTTTCAGCTGTTATCTCGTTCGCACCGGAAATATGGTTCTTCGGCACGACCAGAATATGCACGGGAGCAAGCGGGTTAATGTCCTTGAACGCATAAACAAACTCGTCCTCATAAACCTTTGTGCCGGGTATCTCCCCCGCGATTATTTTACAGAAAAGGCAGTCCTCCATTGACGTATCCTCCTTATTATTTCACAAATTCCGAAACTATATCCTTGACTGCGGCTACGGCTTCCTTTACCTTAGAAGCGTCGCCTACGCCTGCCATTGCGCTGTCGGGACGACCTCCGCCCTTGCCGCCTGTGAGCGCGGATACTTTCTTCACGATATTTCCCGCGTGAGCACCCGCTGCGGCAGCGTCCTTGCCGCATACGCAGACTATAGAGCCGTCTCCCGCGATAACTGCAACAGCGTCGGGAGCTTTATCCTTGATGCTGTCGCACATTGTTCTGAGTATATCAGCCTTTGCGCCCGC
This sequence comes from uncultured Clostridia bacterium, assembly GCA_947177695.1. Lineage (GTDB taxonomy): Bacteria > Bacillota > Clostridia > Oscillospirales > Ruminococcaceae > RGIG8773. Next base: position 4,670 of record CAMWVO010000084.1, on the reverse strand, counting down.
GATCTCGGCAGCGATAACGCGTACCGAACCCACAGTAACTGCGTTCTCGAACAGAGAATCAAGCTGTGTGGAAGCAAGCTTTCCTTTAAGCTCGGAGACTTCCTTTTCAAGAGCCTTGAGTTCTCCCGCAGCAGCCGTGCAGCGCGCGGTAAGCTCAGAAGCATTCGGCGCTTTAATAGCGTGAGCGGCTTCGGTAAGAGTATTTTTATAGTCGTCGATAAGAGCCAGAACTCCCGTACCCGTAACCGCTTCGATACGTCTTACGCCTGCGGCAACGGAGTTTTCGGAAACTATCTTAAACAGTCCCAGCTTGGAGGTGTTGTCAACATGAGTACCTCCGCAGAACTCGATAGAAGTGTCCTGAACGTTTACAACGCGGACGATATCGCCGTACTTTTCGCCGAACAGAGCCATTGCTCCCAGCTTTCTCGCCTCGTCGATAGGCATTTCCGTCATTGTAACGGGAATTGCGTCAAGAATGTTTTTATTGATGATACCCTCGATCTCTTTAAGCTCGTCGGGTGTAACTGCTTCAAAGTGCGAGAAGTCGAAGCGCACTCTTTCGCCGTCCACAAGCTGACCTGCCTGATGAACGTGGTCGCCCAGAACCTTACGCAGAGCCGCCTGCAAAAGGTGTGCCGCGGTATGATTACGCATGATGGAAGAACGTCTCTTTTTGTCAACGGAGGCGGTAACTGTGTCTCCTACCGAAACTGCTCCCTGTGCAACGCCCATATGGAGAAAATGTCCGCTGTGTATCTTCTTGGTATCGGACACCTCAAATGCGGTCATTGCACCGCTGATAACGCCAGTGTCCCCTACTTGTCCGCCGCTTTCAGCATAGAAAGGAGTCTTGTCAAGGACAATAACGGCTTCGTCGCCATCGTTTGCAGTCTCGACGCTCTGACCGTCAACAAATATCGCCAGAACCTTTGCAGTTTCCTCCATAGAGGTATAGCCAGTAAATTCGGTTGCGGCAGCTTCAACAGCCAGTGTGCCGTCCTCCCAAGACGAGCCCGACTTAGCGTTGTGGTCGTCACGGGCTTTTTTCTTCTGCTCGTTAAGGCACTCGGTATACTTTGCCTCGTCCACGGTAAGACCCTTTTCCTCGGCGATCTCCATAGTAAGGTCTATGGGGAAACCGTAGGTATCGCTGAGCAAGAAAGCGTCCGCGCCGTCAAGAACGGTCTTGCCCGACGCGATAACTGCGTCGATTTTTTCGGTAAGGATCTCCATGCCCTTGTCAATGGTCTTGGCAAAGGTCTCTTCCTCGCTTTTAATAAGCTTTTTAATGTATGCCTTGCGCTCCTCCAGTTCGGGGTATGCGCATACATTTTCAGCGATTACAGTATCCACGACCTCATAGAGGAAAGGTCTTGTTATGCCCAGAAGTCTGCCGTGACGTGCGGCGCGTCTGAGAAGTCTCCTGAGAACGTATCCCCTGCCGTTATTGGAGGGTGTAACACCGTCTCCCACCATAAAGGTTGTGGAACGGATATGGTCGGTGATAACGCGGAGGGAAACGTCCTTTTTCTCGTCTTTTTTATAATCCACACCTGCGATCTTGCTGATGTGCTTCATGATATTCTGTACGGTGTCAACCTCAAAAAGATTGTCCACACCCTGCATAGCGCAGGCAAGTCTTTCCAGACCCATACCCGTGTCAATATTCTTGTGAGCCATTTCGGCGTAATTGCCGTTTCCGTCGCTGTCAAACTGTGAGAATACCAGATTCCATATTTCGATAATTCTGTCGCAATCGCTTGCTTGTTCAAAACTTTCAAAGGGACCGTAGCTTTCGCCGCGGTCGAAGTGTATCTCCGAGCAGGGACCGCAGGGACCGCTTCCGTGCTCCCAAAAGTTATCGGCTTTTCCGAGACGCTTGATACGCTCCTTGGGGATACCGATATCGTTCATCCAGATCTGCTCCGCCTCGTCGTCGCTTTCAAAAACGGTGATCCAAAGCCTGTCCGCGGGAATAGCCAGTACACCTGTAAGAAATTCCCATGCCCATGCAATTGCTTCCTTTTTGAAGTAGTCGCCGAAAGAGAAGTTACCCAGCATTTCAAAATAAGTGCCATGGCGAGCAGTTTTGCCCACTCTTTCGATGTCCGGAGTGCGGATACACTTCTGGCATGTTGTTACTCTGACATTGGGAGGGGTTTCCTGTCCCAAAAAGAATTTTTTAAGCGGAGCCATGCCGCTGTTGATAAGCAGGAGGCTGTTATCCCCGTGAGGGATAAGCGAAGCGCTTGCCATTCTTGTATGGTTTTTGCTTTCAAAAAAAGAAAGATATTTTTCTCTCAGGTCGTTCAAGCCTGTCCATTCCATATATAAGCTTCCTTTCGGTACACATAATTTAACTTTACTATTTTACCATGTCGGGAATATTTTGTCAAGTACCGAAATATCATATACATATGAATATTTTTTGCACGAAAAGTTACCGCAGAACAGCTGTAAAAACGCTTTTGCTCAGCAGGAAAAATTTTTTTGAAAAAATTTTTCAAAAAGTATTGACAAAGCATTGTCAAAGTGATATAATAATAAAGCACTCTCGTTGTGAGAGTGTGAATATCCATCGCGGAGTGGAGCAGCTCGGTAGCTCGTCGGGCTCATAACCCGAAGGTCGTAGGTTCAAATCCTGCCTCCGCAACCACGTAAATACGCCGTTTGAAGCAATTCAGACGGTGTATTTTTTTGCCTCTCGCTCCATGCATAACATTTTGCATAACATCTGCTATGTCAGACAGCCGTCATCATCAGACAGTGCAAGAGCCTTGGATATACATTCCGACATCTTGTTTTCAGCACCTGGATATAAGTGGGAATACGTATTTGCGGTCTGCTCGAAAGAAGCATGTCTGGCGTACCGCTGTATATTCTTCATACTGAAGTTACTGTTTACAAGCATCGAAATGCAGCTGTGTCTCAGGTCATGAAAGCGAATACGGCGAAGTCCGTTTTGCTCCAGGAATTTTGCAAACTTATCCGTAACAAAGTCCGGATGAAGCCGCACACCTGTTTCGTTCACGCATAAGTAATCCACATACTTGTCGGTTTCCCTAAGCATATCGCGCTGCTTTTCCCGCAGTTCGAGCAGATATGTGTAAAGCGTATCCGGTATCGGCATAGTCGCTGCACTCGAATTGGTTTTGAGCCTGTCGGATTCATAATCGCCGCCTTTGCCCGATTGTGTAACCTTGTTGCAGATTTTTACAGTGTGATTATCAAAATCAATGCTCGACCACTTCAAGCCGATAACCTCAGACCTCCGCAGTCCGAGAAATGCTGCAAGCATGACCGGAGTCTCAAGCACATTTCCCCTGACCTCTTTCAAAAGTCTCTTTAATTCCTTGGCTGTGTAGAATCCGTTTTCACCTTTGACCGTTTCCGGTCTTTTGGCGGACACCGCCGGATTTTTGTTAATAAGGTCATTCTTTACCGCGTCATTCAACGCCGCTCTTATCAACTGGTGGTGTTTGAGGATAGTATTTGGATTCATACCATCTTTTTGCTTGCAGGAATAGTATTTTTCCAAATCCTTTGGCTTGACTTGTTTAAGCTTTAAGCCCTTGTTCTTGAAGTAAGGATAAATGTGGTGATGCAGCATACTTGTATAATTATCGTATGTAGTTTTCTGAATCCTTGCCTCGCTCCGTTCAACATAGTCGGCAATATAATCGCAAAGCGGAGAGTTATACTCATCATTATCTGCAAGCTCAGCAAAAGCTGAACTGCTGCCGCAAGACCCCGAATCAAGACCGAGAATCTCCGCGAATGTGTCTTCAAGAGCGGAAAAACCTTTGAGCTGGAGCATTATCTTCCGTACCTTTTCGGGAGCAAGTGCCTTGCTCTTAATAAACTTTACAATTTCCATATCTGCACTGTGTCTTTTCTGAATAAGCTCCCAGATATCCTCATTTTCAACCGCTTCTTTATCATACGGACGAAGCAGCTCCTCTGCCTTTTTCTCGGCAGCCGCTCTGTTTCCCTCAACAGCCTTTAATCCTGTGGACTTGCTTATCTGAACGATTTTGCCGTTAATGTCCTTTATCCGACAGCTCGCATAGTATGTCCCTCTGTTTACCTGTAATGTATATTTCATAGCGATTCCTCCTCCAATCGCCTGCTGTAATGATTATACCACGGCAGTAAAGAAATTTCCATAACATACATAAAAAATTTTCAGCTTGTCAGCAAATTTTTTGTTACTTCAAATTTCTGTTCAGGTAATCAATCACGCAGATTTTCGGGATTTTGTGTACTTTGCCCTGACGGATTGACCGAATCTCTCCGCTGTTAAGCAGCTTATACGCGCTGCTGCGCCCTATACAAAGCATTTTCATCATATCCTCTACCGCTACGATGTCCGGATATTCCGTAAAAATATTGTCTGTGGTCATTAAACCGCTATTCTTGTTTTCCACAAAAAGCACCTTCTAACATTATAAATTCGAGGGCAATATTTAAAGCTCTCAAGCTATATTCGTATCAACTCTCCCCACCTCAGAAAATTATTTTAAAAAATCAATAAAAACACCTTTATCAAGAAAATGGCTCCGATAGCGATTTGGGAAACTTCTTGTCACAAGTATGCAATTCAGACAATAACGAAGCAAACTACCTAAAGAACACTGAATTAAATCAATATATGCTTTTTACAAATC
>CAMWVO010000083.1 GCA_947177695.1 uncultured Clostridia bacterium | reverse complement strand
GAAAGACGCCGCAAGGGCGTTTTTCTTAACGGTGTCCCCCTTTTGCTGGGCGTTGTGGGCGATGTTTATTACCGCCGTTTTCAGTCCGGAAAAGGAAAAATCGTACTCATTGCCCGCAACCTTTGGGTGGGGCAGCGGATAGGTTTTGGGATCGCCCTGCTGCGCCGCCTTATCAATATGAACGCCCCCCGGGTATGGAAAACCAAGCACGCGCGCGGCTTTGTCGAACGCCTCACCTGCCGCATCGTCCCGTGTCCTGCCGATAACATGATACTTTGTATAGTCCAAGACCTCAATGATATGGGAGTGCCCACCGCTTGCAACAAGGCAGAGATAAGGGGGCTTCAAGGTGCTGTCGGTGAGATAGTTTGCTGCGATGTGTCCCGCGATGTGATGTACGGGGATAAGGGGCTTTCCCGTCGCCATGGCAAGTCCCTTGGCGAAATTTGTGCCCACGAGAAGCGCGCCGATAAGTCCCGGAGCGTATGTTACGGCAAAGGCGTCCATGTCCGCAAGGGTACAGCTTGCCTCGTCAAGAGCGTGCTTTACCACGTCCAGAATGTTTTCGCAGTGCCGTCTGGAGGCTATTTCGGGGACTACCCCGCCGAATTTTTTATGCTCGTCTATCTGGGAGGCGATTATGCTTGAATGAACCGTCAAGCCGTCCTCCACAACCGCCGCCGCGGTCTCGTCGCAGGAGCTTTCTATTGCTAAGATTTTCAATTTTTATCAGTCCTTTTTGCTATTATTATCGTTGTATTTTCAACTCGATAAACCTTTTCCGCGCTTGCAAAGCCTGCCGCTTTGAACATTTTTATCTGATTTTCAATGGTGCATGGCGTGTCGTAATGATAAAATTCATTTTCGGAAATGCTTAGTTCCTTTCGTATGCGGGCGTTTTCCGCATACCAGTGATCCTCTTCCTCCTGCGTTTCCACCATATAGTCGCACTCGATATACACTCCTCCGCTTTTCAAAGAATCCCGAATTTTCTTGTACAGACCGATCTTCATTTCGTGGCTGAAATGGTGCATGGTCTGAAACGATATTGCCGTATCGAAGCGTTCCAGACCTAAGTCAGTGCTGAAATAATCGCCGTTTATCAGGGTGATATTTTTGTCCGGATACTTTTCGGAAAGCTTTTCAAGCATTGCTTTTGAAAGGTCGATACCCGTAACGGAAATATCTGGGAAACGCTTGAAGATATCGTCCAGTTCAAGACCAGTTCCGCAGCCTAAGTCAAGGAGATTTTTTGTGCTTTCGGGAAGAAGCTCCGCCATTTTTCCGTAAGCCTCGCGGCAGCCCTCCACCTCGTTCAGCATATGCTCGTCGTAGCCGTTAACACGGGCGGCGAAAAATTCGTCCATTTTTTCCATGGTATCACCTCAGTGTTTTCGTCATCAACAGGGCGTTTTCCCGCGGGTCTTGGTAGAAATTTTTACGCAGTCCCACACGCCCGAAGCCTGTTTTTTCGTACAATTTTATTGCGAGAATATTACTCTCCCGAACCTCTAAATTTACGGCTTGCACCTCGTTGGGAAGTGCGGCAAAAAATTCCTCCAAAAGACGTTTGCCAACGCCGTTTTTGCGGTACTCCTCAGAGACCGCAACGCTGTAAATATCAGCCGTATCAAGCAAGTAAACGCCTGTTATAAATCCGCACAAAACGTCTCCGCAGAAAGCCGCAAGTGTCACCGCTTTTTCGTCCGCTAAAGCCTCCGTAAAAGCAGCTTTGCTCCACGGCTGGGGTATGCTGTTCCTCTCAATTTCGGCTATTTGCGGGACGTGGCACTGCTCCGCTTTTTTGATAGTAATTTCACTCATTGCAGTTTTTCACAACCTCACTGCACAGCTCCCGCAAATCGGTCAAGCTGTTTAATTTTCCGCACTTATTTCGGAGCGCCGCCGCTCCGGGCATACCCTTTAAGTAGTAGGCACACTGCCGCCTTGCTTCGCTCATGCCTATATGCTCGCCCTTGTACTGCACCGCAAGTTCCACCTGTCGGCACATCATTTCGAGACGTGCTTCAAGGGTGGGCTCGGGAAGTAGTTCGCCTGTTTCAAGATAGTGCCGCACTTGCGAGAAGATCCACGGTTTGCCGTAGCTTCCTCTGCCTATCATTACGAGGTCGCAGCCTGTTTCACGGTATAGAGCCGCCGCTGTTTCGGGGGAAGTCACGTCGCCGTTGCCGATAACGGGAATTTGCACCGCTTCTTTGACTTGACGGATAATTTCCCAGTCGGCTTTGCCGTGGTACATCTGATTTTTCGTCCGACCGTGGACGGCTATTGCCGCCGCTCCCGCCTGCTCCAGAGCCTTGGCAAGCTCCACGGCGTTGACGTGTTCCTCGTCCCAGCCCTTGCGGATCTTTGCGGTTATTGGAACGTGGACAGCTTCCGCCGCCGCTCTGACAATTTCCGCCGCAAGCTCGGGATTTTTCATAAGCGCGGAACCTGCGCCGTTTCCCGCGACCTTGGGGACGGGGCAGCCCATGTTTATGTCGATAATGTCGGGGCGGTACTCCATAAGTCGCTTTGCCGCTTCGGCGATAAAGTGATGGTCGTCTCCGAAAAGCTGGAGCGCATAGGGACGCTCGCTTTCAAGGACTGCGCAAAGCTCCTCGGTCTTGCGGTCGGAGTAGCAAAGTCCCTTTGCGGAGATCATTTCCGACACCATGTACGCCGCGCCGTTTTCCTTGCAGAGCGCGCGGTAGGCTCTGTCCGCAACGGACGCCATCGGCGCAAGGGCGGCGGTTTTTTCGATTTTCACTCCGCCTATTGAAATGCAGTTCATAATATCATTCCGTTTCACAAAAAGCTTTTCAGTTTTCCCCGAAAGCAACCCAAGGAATTTCCTCGCCGCCGAAAGCGATTATCGCGTCCTCGCACATTCCCACATGGCACATGATATGCCGTATCTGGGCGCATATCACACTGAGATAGGTGAAATCCATGTCGTCAAGTATCTTACGGCAAAGCATTTCATCGTTCAGCGAGTCGAAAAATTTATCCTTTTTTACGTCAAATTTTTTAAAGCAGTCCATGACCCGTTCCTTTGTCATAAAGCCGTCGCTTTCGCTGCACCACTCGTCTTGGAACAGCTTTTCACCCAGGTTATCGGGCAAGCTGAAGCAGGATTCAAAATCTGAAATATAATCAAGTCTCAGCCAGAAATCGCTTCCTATAAGGGCGTGGACGATTTGATTCCAAACGGGCAAACCGTTATTGTCCGCGTTCCAAAGCCCGTCGGGACAAATCTCAACCGCGTTTTTCAGCATTTTATAGCTGTCCTCATACTGTACTTTCAGCATTTTTACGATTTCGTTCATATTAAAGCCTCCTATGTATTTTTACAGACCCGCAAGGACAGCCGCTGTGTCCGCAAGAATTACTGAAAGGGTTATTGCCGCCGTAATCTTGATTGCCCTGCCGCTGACCTTGTTAGAAAAATATTCTGCGGCGGGGTGCAGGACTTTCGCAAGCAGCAGGCAGAGTACCCCGAAAATCAGGCTGCTGCCGAGGGCGATACGCCCCTGAAAATTAAACGCCCAGTTATCGTAGTCCCAAAGACGGCTGCCTGCAAAGTCCCATACTACATATGAAGCGGCAAGCTCGGAGACGGTGGTGACTATTGTTCCCACCGCAAAGATAAGCGCGGGATTTTTCATTCTGCGGAATATCAGCAGCAGAGCCATTGCGCAGAAGCCGTATATGGGACATATTGGCAGGTGCAGCCAGCCCCGTTCGGCGAAACGTCCCCACACCGCCGATGTGAGGATAGTTTCATACAGCCAGCCAATAAAGCTATACACCGTAAATTCCAGCACCAGTGCGGACAGCTTTTTTGTATCAGGTCTTAGCTTCATACCAAGTTTTTCCTTTGGAAACGTCCGCTGTGAGAGGTACGTCAAGGGTTGCCGCGCCCCGCATTTCTTCGCCGAGGACGGCGGCGGCGCGTTCTGCGTCCTTTTCGGTTACCTCTATGATAAGTTCGTCGTGTACTTGCAATATCAGTCGGGCTTCAAGATTTTCCGCTTTGAGCCGCCTGAAGACCTTTATCATGGCGATTTTAATTATGTCCGCCGCTGTACCCTGCACGGGGGCGTTCATTGCCGCGCGCTTGCCGAAAGCTTGCACGTTTTTGTTGGAATTTTTAAGCTCAGGGATAGGTCTGCGGCGACCGAACATTGTTACCGCATAGCCCTTTTCCTTGGCGTTTGAAACGGTTTCGTCCATAAAGCGGGAAACGCACGGATACTTGGCAAGATAATTCTTGATGTACCTGTCCGCCTCGGCGACTGTTACGTCAATGTCCTTTGAGAGGGAGAACGCGCCGATACCGTACACAATGCCGAAATTTACCGCCTTTGCCGCGCGGCGCATTTCGGATGTTACCATATCAGCGGGCATATCGAAAACCTGCGCCGCTGTGGAGGTGTGGATATCCATGCCGCCCCGAAAGCCCTCCTGCATATTTTTGTCTCCGCTCATGTGGGCGAGAATTCTCAACTCGATTTGGCTGTAGTCCGCGTCAAGTAGAGTGTAGCCCTCCTCCGCAACAAAGAATTTGCGCATATTTCTGCCCAATTCAGTGCGGACGGGAATATTCTGCACGTTTGGCTCTGCGGAGGAAATTCTTCCCGTGCGGGTCTCGGTCTGCTTGAAAAGGCTGTGTACCCTGCCGTCCTCGGCAACTACTTTCAAAAGTCCCTCAACATAGGTGGAATTAAGCTTTGAAAGCTGGCGGTACTGCAAGATCAGGTCAACAATTTCGTGCTTGTCCCGAAGATTTTCCAAAACGTCCGCATTGGTGGAGTAGCCTGTTTTGGTTTTCTTGCCTGTGGGAAGTCCCATTTCCTCGAAAAGCACAACGCCTAACTGCTTGGGCGAACCGATATTGAACTCGTGTCCAGCCATGAAATATATTTGCTGCTCGATGCCTGTCATTTCCTCTTTCAGCTGCTCTCCGAATTTTTCGATACCCTCACTGTCAACTCTTACGCCGTAATGCTCCATGCTCGCCAAGACCTCGGTGAGAGGCAGCTCGATCTCGTTCAGAAGCCATGTCATGCCCTGCTTTTCCACCTCCGCAAGCATTACGGGGGCAAGGGCTGACAGCGCGGCAATTTCGGCAAATTCTCCCAGATCGTCATAGGCTGGAACGCCGTACTCCGCGCACATTCTTTCCACGGAATACTCCGCGGAATTTGTGTTCAGCACGTACCCCAGAATATCCGCGTCGGCAGTAACATTTTTCAGCTCCCTACCGTTTTCAATGCAGAAGCGGTACACGGGCTTTGCCCCCACCGTGATTTTTTTGCAGTCGGAGGCGAGGAAGTCAAGCTGGGCAGACTTGTCCGAAACAGTATAGATTTTTTCGCCGTCTGTGGGGAGAAGCTGCATTATTCCGTCTCTGAGCAGGAAAACCGCTTCCGCAAATTCTGTAATATTTCCCGAAAATTCACCTGCGGCGGTGTAATTCTTTTTCGCAGGCACATCAGAGGTACTAACGGTTTCCGCAACCGCCGACGGCTTAATTTTGAGGCGTTCCAACAGCTTGAACATTTCAAGACCTGTCAGCAGGGAGGACACCTTTTCCTCGTTTACAGAGCCGATTTTGTATGCGTCCGTACTCATTTCAATTGGGGCGTTTTTCACTATAGTTGCAAGCCATTTGCTTTGTTCCGCGTCTGCCTTGCCCACTTCAAGCTTGGCAAGCACAGACTTTGTTGCAGTCACGCCGCCGTTTTCCAAAGCGGAGTAAAGTCCCTCAACCGTGTGGTAATCCTTAATAAGCTGTGTGGCGGTTTTCTCACCGATACCCTTAACGCCGCTGATGTTGTCGGAGCTGTCCCCCATTAACGCTTTCAGGTCGATAAGCTCAATTGGCGCAATTCCGTAATCCTCGGTGAATTTTTCCTCGTTGTAACGAACCGTACCCTTTGTGGTGTGGAGCAGGACGGTCACGTTGTCGTTGATAAGCTGGAGAGAATCTCTGTCCCCAGTAAGGACATAACACTCCCCTTTTTCGTCGGTGCAAAGCTTTGAAAGCGTGCCGAGAACGTCGTCCGCCTCAAAGCCCTCGCACTCAACAATTTTTATTCCGAGAGCAGTCAGAAGCTCCTTGATGACCGGCATTTGCTGGGCAAGCTCGTCTGGCATACCGTGACGGTTGGCTTTGTAGCTGTCCACCGCCTTATGACGAAAAGTAGGCGCGCGAAGATCGAACGCAACAGCAACGCCGTCGGGAGCAATATCGTTCACCACCGAAAGATAAATGTTCATAAATCCCGTAATAGCGTTTGTGTAGGTTCCGTTTTTATTGGACAGCATTTTTATGCCGTAAAAGGCACGGTTCATAATGCTGTTGCCGTCAATTGCAAGAAGCTTCATAATCAGTCCTCCAAAATAAATCAATGTATTAGAAAACGGAAATCGGAAACGATTTCCGTTTATTTATCAGGCTTTGTTTGTTCAGTTAGTACTGAAAAATTCCTTTAGCTGTTTGAGGGCGTTGGCGCGGTGGCTGACCTCGTTTTTTTCCTCTGCGGACATTTCCGCAAAGGATCTGTCGCCGTACATAAATATCGGGTCGTAGCCGAATCCGTTTGTACCGCGGTTTTCATAGCCGATCCTTCCGAAAACCTTTCCATTGAAATAGCATTCTTTTCCAGTGGGGTCAATATAGCAGATACAGCAGGCAAAATCCGCTCCCCGCTTTTCGTCGGGGACGTTTTTAAGTTCCTCCAAAAGACGTTTTTTCCGCTGTCCCTCGGGGGCGTAACGTGCGGAAAATACTCCCGGCGCACCGTTCAGAGCGTCCACCTCCAGACCGCTGTCGTCGGCAATAACGGGAAGTCCCGTCATGTCGAAAACTGCTTTCGCTTTCAGGTAGGCGTTTTCCGCAAATGTCTTGCCGTTTTCCTCCACCTCTATATCCGCTCCCGCCTCGAACTGGGAAAGCACTGTCATTCCCGCAGGTTCGAGAATTTCACGTACCTCGCGGAGTTTGTTTTTATTGTTTGTCGCAAGAACTATTTTCGTAGGTTTCTCCATTTTGTAAGCCTTCCATTCTTTACCTTCATACCAAGCAGCGCCGTCAAAGTTATCCCAGCACACAATAAAATCCGTACAGAAAATTCTTAAGCAAGGAAGAACAGTTTCCTCTGAATTACTAAGTAAACGATCGAGCCAAATTTCCGTTTCTATCATATATCCGCCGCTTGAATCATACCCGTCAAGCGAATAAATTTCGCCAATATTTTCTTTTCCAATAAGACTTGCGGCATATTCCACGGCTTCACTTACATCAACCCACTTTTGGGGAATTTCATGCATTACGTTGCCGACATATTTTGTATACGTTTGGTAAAACATTGAAGCAATGCGGTAATTTTTAAAGATGACCTCTGCTGATTCTATGCACATAGCAGTGTCGTGATCGTTCTGCGAATTGCTTTTCTCCGCATTTGCCGCCTCAACCGTCCATATCATGTCGCTGCCCTCAATGCGGA
>CAMWVO010000082.1 GCA_947177695.1 uncultured Clostridia bacterium | reverse complement strand
TCTCGTATGCGCCCAAGGAAGTCATAGCGTTTGCGATCTTCCGCTCAAGCTTCTGCTTTTCGGTAAGTCTTGCGTCGGCAACTCCACGGATAATTGTGTTGGGGATATTGTTGTAGCCGTAAATTCTTGCGACCTCCTCGGCAATATCACACTTGCGCTCAATGTCTATCCTTACCGAGGGAGCGTATGCCATGCCGTTCTCAATCTTGAAGTCAAGCCTTTCAAGACAGTTTTTCATAACGTCCTCGGGGATATCCGTGCCGAGGAAATTGTTTATCCATTCGGGGTCGAACTCCACGCCCTTGGGAGTTTTGTCGGTGTAGTCCGCGTCGATAATGGTCTTTACCACCTCGCCGCAGCCCAGCATTTCAACAAGCTCAAATGCTCTCATAAGGGCGGGGTAAGCGTTCTGGGGGTCGATACCCTTTTCAAAGCGTGCGGAAGCGTCCGTTCTCATGCCCAGAGCCTTAGCCGTTGTGCGAACGGAAGCTCCGTCGAAGCAGGCAGCCTCGAAAACAACGTCCACGGTGTCGTCCATGATACCGCTGTACTCGCCGCCCATTACGCCAGCAACTGCAACAGGCTTGTTGGCGTCGGCGATAACAAGCATTTTTTCGGCAAGTGTACGCTCCACGCCGTCAAGAGTTGTGATGGTCTCGCCCGCCTTTGCGTTGCGGATATTTATTTCCGCGCCGTCAATGTAGCGGATATCGAACGCGTGCATGGGGTGACCGTATTCAAGCATAACGTAGTTTGTGATATCAACAAAATTATTTATGGGACGAACGCCGCTTGCGCGAAGTCTTTCTCTCATCCAGCGGGGGGACATTCCTATCTTAACGTTCTTGACAACGCCTGCGATGTAGCGTGGGCAAAGCTCCTTATTGTGGATCGTTACTTTCAGCATGGAGTTGATGTCCCCGTCAACGCCCTTATAGGTGGGTTCCTTGACGGTGTAGGGGCGGTCGAACGTAGCGTGTGTCTCACGGGCAAGACCGATCACCGACATACAGTCGGGACGGTTTGAGGTGATCTCGAACTCCACGGAGGTATCGTTCAGACCGATAGCCTCGCGGATATCCTGACCAAGCTCAAAGGGAACGCAGCCCTCTTCCTCCTGCATGATGAAAATTCCGTCCGCAATGGCGTAGGGGAAATCGTGGGTGGTAAGTCCCAGCTCGCCTAAAGAGCAAAGCATACCGTTGGACTCAACTCCGCGGAGCTTTCCCTTTTTGATCTTCACGCCGTTCGGAAGTGTAGAGCCGTCCATAGCCACGGGAACGATATCCCCCTCGTGAACGTTTGACGCGCCTGTAACTATCTGCAAAATGTCACTGCTTGCGTGACCAACGTCAACCTTGCACACAACAAGGTGATCGGAATTTTCGTGGGGAACTACTGAAAGTATCTTTCCCACGACAACCTTGCTTATTTCCTCTCCCTCGGTCTCCCAGCGCTCCACCTTTGAGCCGCTGATGGTAAGTCCCGAGCAGAATTCCTTTATTGGCATATCGGAAACGTCAATGTAGTCTCCGAGCCATCTCATTGAAAGATCCATTTTAATTTTCCTCCGTTTCTAAATCATTTAATTGATTTTTGTCAATATAATACAATTCGCCTCTGTAAGAGACTAAATTTACCTCTTGGTCAGCATACTTTACAAGAGATTCTATATTTTTGTTAAGTGGTGAAATGTCAAATTTTATTGTATTTTTAATGAGGTCTTTTTCGAGGTCTTTTCTCGTGTACTCGGAATAATTCCCAAAGCCATTTACCCATTCGCCGGATTCTTTTGTCCAATGTTCCTTCCATTGCTTATAATAAATTTCATCTGTCGAAAAAATTTCCTTCCACCATTGAAAATCTAAAGCCGATACGTTTCTAATATACGAATCAATTTTTTCGTGCCATAAATTTTGTTTGTTATTGCACCCTTTTACAAACTCGCGAATATTGCTGATACTGTCTTTCAGAAAACTATCGTTTCTATTTTCGCTTATGATGATTTCAAAATTATATGCAATAGTATAAACCTCAACCGCCAATTGATAGTATCGCATATACAAATTAAAATCCTTAATAGTATTTTCAAATACTGTCCTGTCTTTACAGTCTGCATCAAGTCGTTCAGTTAGCTTGTCTAATTGTTCCTCATAATAAATAACAATTCTTCCGCATTCCTGACGATTCTGTACAACAAGATTCTGATAAGAAGCAATCTGCTCCTTGTTTAAATAACCAGAATAAAACTTATGAGAAATTTCTACCAATGATTCATATATAGCTTTTAATAAAGCATATTTTTCATCGTGAGACATTTCTGTTAACTTGTCGATCTTTTCCTCGATATCTTTAAGCGACTTGTCAATGTTGTGCAGATAATAACTGCCCACAACAGCTGACAGAACTGACATGGTGCTATTAACAACATTTGCCGCAGTTATGTTTTTTAGTTGATTGCTAATATCACCGTCAACCCTAAGCAAGCCCGCTTGATTAAATCCTCTTTCATCTCTATAGGTAGTAATCAAAAGATCTTCGCAGTTTTTGCATAAATCCTTAATGGATTTATCGGTTACACCTTTTTTGAAAACGACTTTAAATACTCCGTCGCTCATAATTTCATTTGCCTTTCCTACTGAAACAGCGTTTGAAACGGATGAAGCTACAGACGAAGCAGCTTTAAGGTTTATTCCAATTAGTTCAGAAAGTTCCTTGCTGTCAAATTTTTTGTATCTGCTGATGTCAAATGACGTTGCTGATATTTGACAAATATCTACATTTTCAGAAGAAATTTTTTGTAAAGCACTGCTAAATTGTTCATTTAACAGGATTTTCTCAGGAAGTTTTGCTTCATCAATACTAACCTTTTCTATACCTGTATCAGTAACTTCTGTAGATTCTTTGTCAATTGTCTGACTATTCATATTGTCATCCTTATCTGCACTAACTGTCTCATTAGACTCTTTGTTGTCTGATGTATCAGTAAAAACAGTATCGTCTTCCTTTTTGTCGGTTGCTTTAGCCCTTTTCCTTTCAGGTTTAAAAAAATTTTTTTTCTGACTTTCATGACGCTCCTTATTGAACTCGTTAACTGTAACTACGTGGGTTGTTACTCCTGAAGCAGCACCTGCTCCTACTGCAGCACTTACTACGGAGGCAATAGGGTGAGCTTTAATAACGTCACGGACTACGCTTGTGGTTTTAGTTGCATTGGTTGCCGTCTGAATAGCACTCACTGCTACTGTTACTGTTTCTATTACTTCATTTAGCATAAAAATTACCTCGTTCTCTTGTAGTCGCTTGTTTTTCCCAAAATAAATTTTCTGCATAAACATAAGAGCACAATTATAAAAAATCCGCTTAGAACTGTCCGAGGAAACGCATATCGTTCTCATACAAAAGACGCATATCGCTTATCTGATATCTTCCCATTGTGATACGCTCCAGACCGATACCGAAAGCAAATCCGCTGTAGACCTCGGGGTCTATGCCGCAGCCCTCCAGTACCTTGGGGTGTACCATACCCGAACCGAGAAGCTCTATCCAGCCCTCGTTCTTGCACATGGGACAACCCTCGCCGTGGCAGTTGAAGCACATCATATCAACCTCCGCAGAGGGTTCGGTGTAGGGGAAGTGGTGGGGTCTGAACCGTACCTGACAGTCCTCGCCGTAAAGACGCTTCATCAGCATTTCCAGAGTGCCTTTAAGGTCAGCCATTGTAACGCCCTTGTCAACAACAAGTCCCTCTATCTGGTGGAACAGGGGGGAGTGGGTTGCGTCCACAGCGTCGGAGCGGTAAACTCTGCCGGGGGAAATAATTCTGATCGGCGGCTTTTTGTTTTCCATTGTTCTGATCTGCACCGAGGAGGTCTGCGTCCTCAGCAGCACGTTATCGTTGATATAGAATGTGTCCTGCGTGTCTCTCGCAGGGTGGTGGGGAGGCATATTCAGCGCCTCAAAGCAGTAGTGGTCGGTCTCCACCTCCGGACCCTCCGCTACCTCGAAGCCCATGCCGAGGAAAATCTCCTTGACCTCGTTAAGCGTTACCGTAAGCGGATGGAGCTTTCCAACCGCGCGGGGCTTTGCAGGCAGGGTAACGTCCAGAGTTTCCTCCTTGAGCTTTCTTGCGGCAAGCTCGGATTTAAGCTCCGCAGCTCTCGCGGAAAGCTTCTCCTCGATAGTCTGCCTTACGCTGTTTGCAAGCTGACCTACCACGGGACGCTCCTCTGCGGAAAGTCCTCCCATCTGCTTCAGGATAGCGGTAAGCTCTCCCTTTTTGCCCAGATACTTAACGCGCAGGGCTTCCAGCGCGTCCGCCGCGCCGCACTTTTCAAGCTCCGACTCGGCAAGCTCTCTGATCTTTTCAAGCTGTTCCTTCATCATTTGACTCTTTCCTTTCTTTATCCCGAAATATAAAAAGCCCTGCCCCTTACGGGACAAGGCGTAACCTTGCTTGTAAACCACCCATTTAACTAAGGACAATTATCCTCTCCGCTGTAACGCAGCTTCTGCGTTCCGTCCTACTGCCGTCTATAGGGGTTCAGACAGACCACTCGCGGGTGAATTTCGTTCCGTCGGAGCATAAAAGGCTTCCAGCAAACGCCTTTCTCTCTGGTATGCTCTTGCTCGGCGGGACTACTGTGTCCGGTCGTCGTGTTTTATTTTTCGGGAAATTTTTTTCGGTACTGCACGACAGAAATACAGCATATCCCTGTCCGCAAAACCTGACATTTATATTATATACAATAATATCATAAATTGCAAGTAAATTTTTCTTGAAAGATTAAAAAAAGTGTGTTATAATATATATTGTACAAAAATTTATTTGTGTCGGAGGTAAAAATGGACGTTTTTGTTGAACAGATCGTTAAAAAAGCAACAAGCGGAAAGGATACCGCCATGAAGCTGCTGATAGGCATAGGGATAGGCGTTCTGTCCGCGGTATGCGTTTTTACGTTCCTTTTCGTTATCCCCTTTCCGGGAATGGGTCTGCTGCTTATGGCGGGCATCTTCTACGGCGGCTTTCATCTGATAACAAATCTTGACTGCGAGTACGAGTACATCGTCACCAACGGCGAGATAGACGTGGACAAGATAATCGCCAAGAGAAAGCGGGTAAGGCTCGTTACCGCAAAGGCGTCCGCATTCGAGGCTTTCGGAGAGTACAACGAAAATTCCCCCGTCGCAGCCGACGGCGTTACGACCGTATATGCCGCGGGTGAATCCGATTCGGAAAGCGCGAAAAATTACTACGCCGACTTCAAGCACGCAAGCGCGGGAAATGTAAGGCTTATTTTTACTCCGGAAGAACGAGTGGTGGACGCTATCGTTCCCTTTATGCCCGCGCCGCTCAGGATAAGCTTCAAAAAATAAACGATTGCAGGAATTGCGGCTGCACCTCAAATTCACCCTGATATAACATGAAAGGATGTTTCCAAGATGATAACAGGTTCCTACATTATCGAAATTCCGAGAATTGAAAAAATACTCAAAAAAAATAAGTTCATTGCGAAGCTTTATTCCCCGCAGGAAATGAAATTTCTTATGGAAAAACACTTTCCCGTATTCAGCATAGCGGAAATGTTCTGCGCAAAATGCGCTTTTATGAAAGCTATGGGCATAAGCTCGGCGGGAATAAAAATGTCGGAGATATCCGTCCTTACGGATTACAGCGGGGCGTACTATATAAGTCTGGCGGGAAAAGCAAAGAAAGCCTTTGCAATTAAAAAGGCAAGGATCAGCATAAGCTGCTCACATACGAAAAATTTAGCTTCCGCTGTTGTTATTTTTTATGAATAACCGGGGCATTCCGCCCATAAAGTAAAAGACAGGGGGTCTGACTGAAATGTTTTATCCTACTCCAAAACAGATGAAAACTATCGAAGCCAATTCGGAAAGGGACGGGCTTTCGTGCCGCGAGCTTATGGAAAGAGCGGGCGACGCCATTGCCATGCAGATATGCAGCATAGGTCTTGAGCTCAGCCTTTCCTCGGGAACGGTATTTATATGCGGAAGCGGCAACAACGCCGGAGATGCATTTGTTGCCGCGCGTCTGCTCGCGCAGATAGGCTTTCCCGCGACCGTCGCCCTTGTGTGCGGTGATCCGTCAACAGAGCTGGCTATGGAGGAGTACTGCGAACTGAGCGAATACAGCAACGTGGAGGTACTTAACGTTGAGGACAGCTTTGAAAGGCTGAAAAAGATCATGTCCGAAGCCGCAGTTATCGTAGACGCAGTCTACGGCACGGGCTTTCACGGCTTCCTGCCGAAGCAGGTAAAGGACTGTCTGGCTGTGGCGGAAAAATGCTCCGCGGTCAAGATAGCGGCGGATATGCCGTCGGGCGGAGACTGCCTTAACGGCACAGTCGCGGAGGGCGCCATAAGGGCTGACTTCACCCTTGCTTTCGGCTACAAGAAAATAGGTATGCTCATGCAGCCGCTGTCCGACTACTGCGGAGAGATCATCACGTCGGACATAGGCTTTACGGAAAAATGTCTCGACGGTATAGAATATCTTCCCGAACTGCTGGAGGACGAAGCTGCGTCGGAGCTTATCCCCAAGCGGAAAAAGAATTCCTACAAGGGCGACTTCGGAAAGCTGCTCAACGTTTCGGGCTGCGCCGAAATGAGCGGAGCGGCGTTCCTGTCAACAAAGGCTGCTCTGCGTTCGGGCGTGGGACTTGTCACTCTTGCTTCGGTGGGAAAGGTCATCGACCGCATAGGCTCGGCTATCCCCGAGGCTACATATCTTCCCCTTACCGCGGGAAACAGCGGGGAAATCTCCGAAAAAAATGCGGATAAGATACTGGAAAGATGCGCAAACAAAACGGCTCTCCTTATCGGCTGCGGACTTTCCGCCACCAAGGATACAAAAGCTCTGGTGCAAAAGCTTGTAAAAGAAGCTGCGTGTCCGATCATTCTTGACGCAGATGGCATAAACTGCATTGCGGACAACATAGATATAATCAGAAACGCAAAAGCAGAGGTCATCGTTACGCCCCACGCGGGAGAGCTTGCAAAGCTTTCGGGAATAACCGTGTCCGAAGCCGCTTCGGACAGACTTACCGCGGCGGTGAACATTTCAAGGGACAGCGGCGCGGTGGTCGTGGCTAAGGGAGTTCCCAACTTTGTTGCGGGAGAGGGCAGGGCTTACATCATTCCCGCGGGAAATCCCGGTCTCAGCCGCGGAGGAAGCGGAGACGTGCTGGCTGGCATTATCGCCGCGTTCAGGGCGCAGGGACTTTCCGCTGTGGATTCGGCTGCGCTGGGAGTGCTTATTCACGGCGAAGCTGCCGACATTGCGGCGGAAGAGCTTTCCGAGACGGGTATGCTGCCATCGGACGTTATCGAGCGTCTGCCTTTTGTGTTCAAAAAACGGAACAGATAGGGCAAATGCTTTGCGGAAAGATACAGCGGCTTCATGTACTGCGGTACTTGTTCAAAACGGCAATTTTCCCTCTGTTCTTTGAATGGAGGGGTTTTTGTGCCTTATTTCAGACGCGGCGCGGGTTTTGCCGCGGCGGCATCGCTGACC
>CAMWVO010000081.1 GCA_947177695.1 uncultured Clostridia bacterium | reverse complement strand
ACAAAATTATGCTGCCATCTCTATAGACGGCGGCAAGGGTAAAGGCTCAGCCTTTTGGCAGCGCTGCTATGGTTATAGTATAGCGTAAAATCCCTTTCAAAGCAATAACCGCGATATTGAAAGCGGCTCTACGGAGAGTGGAGTTTTTCCCGCCTTGACTTTTTTCGGATTTTTATTTATAATTATAGTACCAAATGAAAAATTTTGTGCCTCCCGATTGTATTTATTATAGAATAAATTTTAGGAGCGGAGGAACTAAATATGAAAAACTTTGCGAATAAGCTTGCGGCTGTTCTTGCGGCGGCGGTTATGACCGTCTCGGCAGCGGGAATTTCGGTGTCTGCGGATACCGAAACCGATACGCCGAAATACACGGGTTGGTCAAGCGATGAGTACGGCTGGCAGTATTTGTCGGAGGGTGTTCCCTGCGCAAGCGACAGCCGTCTGATAAACGGTGTTTATTATCGTTTTTCTTTAAACGGATACTGTACCGGCACCTGCACAGGCTGGTCGAAAACCGGCAAATGTTATTACCAAAACGGTCAGCCCCACACGGGCTGGATCGGGGACGACGGTTCAAAGCAGTACTGTCTTGACGGCTATCCCGTTACGGGAAATTTTCAAATTGGGGACAGGCTCTACAGCTTTGACAAAAACGGTATCTACACGGGGAAGTCCACACCTGCGGTTCTGACTGCAAGCTGCGGCGAAAGCATTTCTGCGGACGCGGAGAAAATTTCCATAACCGTAAAGTATAACGACGGAAATGATAATATCTCCTATACCATCGGCGAGCCTGCAAAAATGGAACGCTGGGAAAACGGCAAATGGAAAAGGTGCGGAAAGCCCTCCCAATACGCAGTGGACGACATTGCCTATGAGCTTGGCGGACTTGGCGACTGTTCGGTAAACTCCACAGACGTTGCATTTTATTCTCACAGATACATGGGCGGAGATATGCCCGAGGGATACTATCGGGTAATTGTTCCCGTGAGTTACGGCGAAACTAAAAAAGACCTTTACGCGGTATTCAGAGCCGTGCCTCCCGTTGAGGTAAAAATGTCGGAGGATATCTACATTGCTAATAACGCCAGAAATACTACTGTAGGTATAAATATTGATATAAATTCCAAAAAGGATACTCTTAAGGCAGAAAAAATTATAGGCGACATTAAGCTTGAAGTGCAGCAGAAAACCGAATCGGGCTGGGAGACCTGCGAGAATTTCGGGTATGCAGCAGGATATCCCGACAAGGAAAACAAGCTTGAAATAAGCGGAGAATTTTTCCCCGGAACCGGATACACGGGATATTACAGAACACTTCTGACCGTCGGCGGCAAAGAGTATACCGCTCCATTCCGCATTGACAACATATGGGCGACGCCTTGGCTTGACAGCTACAGTCTGAAAAGCAACGATATCACCGTAAGCTTTACAGTACGCAATAAATTTGACAAGTCTGTGAAGATCGGCACAGACCTGATCAATCTTTATAAAAAAGAAAACAACGAATGGAACTATATGCAGGATACTGCGGGACGCTTTGACTGCGTTGAAATTGACCCGTCCTATATTACTCTTGAAGCGGGACACAAAACCACGTTAAGCTTTGACCTTTCCGAATATTACGATACCTCAAAGCTTACCGAGGGCGATTACGCTGTTCTGATCGACGGCGCGGGTTTTGCGGAATTCAAGCTTACGAACGATGAACCGAGCGCTAAAGAATTTCCTTTTAAGGATCTCAAGTCTGAGGACATAAAGGAGATACAGCTTCGTTACACCAATGCGTCTATGGACGTAACAACGGTTATCCGCGGCGGAAACGGCAGGATAACCAATACAGTAGGAGAGGAAGATCAATACGGCATAACAAAGGCGACCGCTGTTGTGAAAAGTGATGAGCAGCTTAAAAGGGTAATTGATTATCTGCGGCAGTTCAAGCTTGGCGAACCGTACAGAAAAAATGATACTTACTGCGGCGGTACAACGCGCATAATTGTGCGGTACAAAAACAATACCAAGAAAACACTTGATTTTGAGTACAGTAAAGCCGTGGCTTATAACGGCAAAAGCAAATATTACTGCGATGAAATGCTTTATTTTATTGCCGACGATATGATAGAAGATACCAATAAGGAATATTATGCAAGTCTCGGCTATAATAAAAAGTCGTAACAACTATATTGCAGAAATTACTTTGGATACAAAAGAGCATATTTAATTAAGGAGACAGTCAATATGAAAAACTTAGCGGGCAAGCTTGCGGCTGTCCTTGCGGCGGCGGTGATGACCGTCTCGGCGGCGGGAATTTCAGTCTGCGCTTTCGATCCTCCCGAGGAGGGAACATACGTCGGCTGGGAGCATTCACCAAACGGCTGGACGTATACCTTTGCGGAATTTGACGACGGGCCTTACCGTAAGATCGACGGTGTTATGTACGATTTTGACCCGTCCGATAACTATGTTTGTTCGGGGAAGCACAGCGGCTGGACAGATTACAACGGTATAAAAAAGTACAGATACTACCATGACGGTCTGCCCTATACAGGCTGGACAAAAACCAAAAGCGGAAAAAGAAAATACTTTCTTGACGGCTTTCCTGTTAAGGGAGATTTTCAGATCGGAGACAAGCTGTACAGCTTTGGCAAGGACGGCGTTTATACGGGCAAAAGCAAGAAGCTTATTCTTACCGCCAAGTGCGATGAAAAAATTTCCGCGGACGCTGATAATATCACTTTGACCGTTACGGCAAACGACCCTGACGGCGGAAGCTACAGCGCGGGAGAGCCGTACAAAATGGAACGCTGGGAAGAAAACGGCAGATGGGTGGATTATCAGGGACTTGCCGCAAGTCTTGACGGTAAAAAAAACGGATACGAGGTCAGCGACATAGCTTTGGGTCTGGAGGGAAGAGAGGGCGGCTGTGAACGCAATTCCGCAGAAAAAGAATTTTACCCCTTAAAATATTATGCGGGAAAAAGAACATACCTTTCTCTTCCGGCGGGTCATTACCGCATAGCTCTCACCGGTATGAACCTTAACGGCGAGCAGAAAAGCTCTTACGACGTTTACGCAATGTTCGAGGCTGTGTCTTCTGTTGAGGTAAAAATGTCGGAGGATATCTACAAAGCCGAAGCTGACGCAGATATTGATATTCAGACCTATATAACAGTTAATTCCCAAAAGCTTGCGGGCAAAGACATTTCCGTTAAAATCGAAAAGAAAACAAATCTCGGCTGGGAAACGGCTGTCAAAGAGTTCAGGTTTGACAAAGACGCTTCCTGCGACTCCGTAAGCGCGGACGGAACAATAACCGCTGACGTCAGTATGCCGCCCGAAACGGGTTACTACAGGGCTGTCGTGACAGTCGGCGGAAAATCATACGAAGCGGCTTTCAGAGTTGAAGTCATATAAAAAATAAGGACGGCGGTATTATGGAAAAAATAAGTCTTTACGAACACAGAGTAAGCTACTACGAGACCGACCAGATGGGGATAGTCCACCACTCAAACTACATCAGATGGTTTGAGGACGCGCGGGTGGACTTCCTTGAAAAGGTGGGTTTTTCCTACGACAAAATGGAGGAAATGGGCGTTATGATCGTGGTGCTGGGAGCGTCCTGCGACTACAAAATATCCGCACGCTTCGGGGACAGGATAGTGGTCGTACCCAAAATTTCCGAGTTCAACGGCTTCAAGATGACGGTCACATACCGGGTCTTTAACAAGGAAACAGGCGCGCTGCTTGCCACGGGAGAAACGCGGCACTGCTTCACCGACCTGAACCTGAAGCCTGTCCGCACCAAAAAGGAGTACCCCGATGTGTACGAACTTTTTCACAGCTACATTGATGTAAATATCGACGAGGAGGGCATCTGGTCATGAATAATTTTTCTGCCGACGATAAGCACGTCCGCGCTTTGGGACGTACTATAGTTCACAATTCCGCAAGATATCTCAGCTGGAGCTGTTCGGGCGTGGAGTTTGTTTTCAAAGGCACTCATCTTTCCGCCGAGCTGTGGACGGACTGGACTTTTGACGAGCCTTGGAAAGAAATTTTCCAGCCATGGGCGGCGGTCTTTGTGAACGGCGAGTCCGAGCCGAGAAAGCGTTTCCCCGTGAAAGAGGGTACAAACAGCTACGTCCTGTATGAAAGCGATAGGGACGAAGAGGTGGTTATCCGCTTTGCAAAGCTTTCGGAAGCGGCGTTCAGCAGGCTTGGCATCATCAGCTTTTCCGCGGACGGTGAACTGCGTCCCGCAGAGCCGAAAGCCCGCCGCATGGAATTTATCGGGGACAGCATAACCTGCGGCTTCGGCATAGAAAGCAAGTCCGCCGAGGATAATTTCCGCACCGCCGAGGAAAATTCCGATATCACCTATGCCGCCCTTACGGCGAAAGCTTTCGGCGCGGACTTTAATCTTATTTCGTGGAGTACCATCGGAGTTTGGTCAAGCGACACAAAGGACGGTACCCGAAACGACGGCTGGATAATGCCCATGATATACGATGCAGCCGACGTGGGCATTGAGGGCGTCACCGACCGTACCTCTTGGGATTTCGGCAGCTTTGTTCCCGATGTTATCGTGGTAAATCTCGGCACAAACGACGAAAGCTATACAAAGGATATCCCCGAACGGCAGGTGGAATTTTCCGCCGCCTACGGTAAATTTATCGCGGATGTGCGGAAGAAAAATCCCAATTCCTATATTGTCTGCGCTCTGGGAATGATGGGCGCGGAGCTTTTCCCCGCTATCGAAAAAGCGGTATCGGACTTGTCCGACGAAAAAATTTTTGCGTTGGAGCTGGACGGTCAGCTTGAAGCCGACGGTACGGGCAGTGGAGGTCACCCCAACGCGGTCACCCACAAAAAAGCCGCCGAAAAGCTTATCGGGAAAATTTCGGAGATCACGGGTTGGAAGCCTGAGGAATAACGAGTTCGATATTTCTTTCGCCGAACACTTTCTTTGCGGCAAAAACCGCGTTCAGCGTACGCGGAAAGCCTGCGTAAGGCACGCACTGCAAAAATGTTTCCACGATTTTTTCGGGGGATATTCCCGTATTAAGCGCGCCGTTGATATGCACTTCAAGCTGGGGTTCGCAGCCGCCCAAAGCACACAAAGCGGCAATCGTTATCATCTCACGTTCCTGTGTTGTCAGCGTTTGCCTTGAATAAATATCACCGAACGCAAATTCTATAATATAGCTCCCAAGGTCGGGAGCTATATTTTCCAGCGACCGTATAACAGCCTCACCTCCATTGCCGTCAATTTTGGTCAGGTTTTCCAGACCGGTCTCATACCGCGTTTTTTTCACGAAAAACACTTCCTTTCGTTTTGATGTTTTAATGGTACTTCTTAAAGCGTACTTTAAGTCAATAAACAAATTGTAAACAATTCGGAGGCGCAGATGTGCATATGACTATAGGAGAATTTTCAAAGCTGACGGGAATAAGCTGTTCAGCTTTAAGATATTACGAGGAAAAGGGACTTATACGCGTCGGACGCGACGGCGGAAACCGCCGCGAATATTCGGAAAAGGATACCGAATGGATAAAATTTTTGCAGAAGCTGAAAAATACGGGCATGAACCTCGGCGATATGAAAGGGTATTCCGACCTGCGCTATGAGGGCGAAACGACCGTATCCGAACGGCTTGAACTTCTGGAAAAGCACCGCGCTTATGTTGACGGTCAGACTGCGAAATGGCGGGAATATTCCCAAAATTTAAACGCCAAGATCGAACTGTACAGAGAAATGCTGCGCCGTCAGAAATGACGGCGGTAAAAATCCACACGAATTTTTCCCGCAGAAAACTTATTCATTTTAAATATCTTTCGTAATCGTTTCACACAATTTACACATATGCGCGTTATTATATAACCGTAATCAAAAAACAAACCGTCCGAACAATACGGGGACGGCGTTGCTGAAAGGCGGTAACATTTATGTACGAAGATAATAACTATACCTATACCTCGAATTATTCTCCCGAACCCGAACCTAAGAAAAGCAGCGGAGCCGCAAAAACTGCCGCTGTGATACTTGCGGCTGTACTGGCG
Organism: uncultured Clostridia bacterium; assembly: GCA_947177695.1. Lineage (GTDB taxonomy): Bacteria > Bacillota > Clostridia > Oscillospirales > Ruminococcaceae > RGIG8773. Next base: position 1,505 of record CAMWVO010000081.1, on the reverse strand, counting down.
GGCGGAGCGTCGGGCTTCGGCGGAGCTTATCTGGCGAACAGTATGTCCGACGGCAGCAGCGTTCCTGCGGACAGCGTAAACGCTTCCTACGATGACGATACAGCGGAAGAGCCCCGTGAAACTATCCAGACAGTAGCCGCTCCCCAGAATGATAACGGCGGCGACACCTCTCTGGGAAATCTTCTCAATATTGATTTAGCCGACGCGGACAGCGTTTCCAATGAGGAGGTCATCCGCAGAGCAACACCCTCGGTCACTCTGATAACCTCGGTTTTCCCCCAGTCGGGAAAGGGTACTGGCACAGGCATCGTGCTTTCCTCCGACGGCTATATAATAACCAACTGTCACGTTATTGAAAATTCCTACGAAACCTACCAGAGCACCGGCGGAAACCCCTTTGACAATCCGTTCAGCTTTTTCGGCGGAGGGTACGAGGCGGTTACAAAAACCGAGCAAGCCTCCGAGGTCACGGTAACGCTGTCGGACGGTTCTGAACATACAGCAAAAATTGTAGGCAGCGACGAGAACACCGACCTTGCCTTGCTCAAGATCGATGCGGACGGACTTATCCCTGCTGTTCTGGGAAGCAGCGACGATCTGAAGCTGGGCGAAAAGGCGCTTACTCTGGGCTACCCCCTCGGTCTGGGACTTTCCGCATCGGGCGGTATGATATCGGGTCTTGAAAAGGAAGTCACCGCCGAGCTTTCCAACGGCAAGACCGTTACCATGACCCTTATCCAGACAGACGCTTCCATCAACCCGGGCAATTCGGGCGGTCCTCTGCTCAACGGCAAGGGAGAGGTCATCGGCATAACCTCATCCAAGATCGTAAACAGCAGCGTTGACGGAATAGGCTTTGCTATCCCAATCAGCGATGCAATGCCCATATTGGACGACCTTATGAATAAGGGCTACGTTGCAACTCCCAAGATCGGCATTTCCGGCACTACAATTACCCCTGCGGTAAAGAGATACTACAATCTTCCCGTGAACGCGGGAGTGCTTGTGGCTTCCGTTGAGGAAGGCTCCTGCGCGGATATCGCGGGCATTGAGGAGGGCGATGTTATAATTGCCGCAGACGGCAAGGATATCGCAGATTTCGATGCTTTGGTCGCCGCCAAAAACTCTCACAAGCCGGGCGAGACCATGACGGTCACGCTTGCAAGAAGTGACGGAAATATCGACATCGAGATTATTCTCGACGAAACGCCGAAAGACGAATAAAGCCTGTTTTTTCTTTCTTTCAATAGTAAAAAGCTGTCCCGCGGTGATTACTGCGGGACAGCTTAGGTTATCGGAAAGTATATATTTTGATTTACGCGACTAACGGTCGGGACGCTTAGGCGGCGTAGCCGCCTATGGAAAAGTTTCGCCCGCCTTTTCAAAGGCGGCAGAAGTCCAGAGGGCGGAGCCCTTTGGTCGCAACTGACCGAAGGTCAGTTTGAGCAGAACGGCGAAATCCCCTCCTGCGCCTCGGCTGAAAGCCGAGATGAGCAGAGCGCATA
>CAMWVO010000080.1 GCA_947177695.1 uncultured Clostridia bacterium | reverse complement strand
AATAGGCTCGTACTGGTGGCAGGAATTTCAGAACTCCTTTATGAATTCATTCGGTGATAATTTTAAGACGCAAAGAGAACTTGAACATCTGTCGCTGGTCAAAACAACAGAAAAATTCCGCTCCCCTGCAAACGCTGAAAAATTGAGCGAAATGATGTTTGAACATTGGGTCAAGCCTCCCGTGTTTGAGGATACAGACCAGTTTTTTGAGATGTGTCCCGTCCCGGTTTATATTGTGTCAAACATTGACAGAGCGGATATTTTGGCGGCGGTTGAATATCACGGCTTCAAGCCGTCGGGGATATTCACAAGCGAGGACGCAAAAGCTTACAAGCCGAGGAAAGAATTATTTGAGCTTGCTCTTAAAGCCGTAGGGATAAGCGCAGACGAAGCTGTACATATAGGGGACTCTTTAAGCAGCGACGTGGGCGGAGCGGCTTCCGTTGGAATAAATGCGGTGTGGTTAAATCGGAATAACAGAGAAGTTCCTAACGGAATTGTTTCCGTGAGAAATTTAACGGAGCTTTTTGATATGCCGTTTTTTGGCGGTTTTGCTAATTGATATGGTATTATTTTAGAGATATTAATTATGATTATGAAAATAAATAGGTGAATAGAAATGACTGCTACAGAAAAATTTGAAGTGAATAATAATGCGATATCTTACGCAAGATATGGAAACGAATGGAAAGAAACAGCGGTTTTGTTTTTTCATGGATTCACAGGCTCGAAGAAATATATTCCCGATTTAAAAGAATTGGAAGATATATGTATTATTTCGTTTGACAGACCGGGGATTGGAGAATCAGACGTTCAGGATTATTATACAATGGAAGATTTTTTTGCGTGTGTTAATGCGGTACTGGATCATCACGGCATTAAGAAACTCCATTTGATCGGACATAGTGCAGGCGGATATTATGCACAAGTGTATGCGCAGAACAATCCGAACAGAGTTGAAACTTTATCTTTAGTGAGTAGTATGATTCCATATAATTGTCCGGAAACAAAAAGTATCATTAACAGTCAAATAAAGCTAAATAATTTTCTGACACTACACATGAAAGCGATATCAAAATATTTTTTTAAACAAGCTGCGAAAGGTCTTTCTGCAAACTTTGACAGTCAATTTGAAGGAATGTTAAAAACCGTATCCAAAGAAGAACAAAAATATATTAAAGAAAACTATGATATGGTTAAGAGTGCAATTATTAATGCAGTAAAAAATAATGGGATAGGCATTTATTACGATGCCTATGCGTTATGTCAAAAACGTGATGAAGTTTGTATCAGCAGTTCTATTCCTGTATTTATTTGGAACGGAACAGAAGATTATACGACACCTGTTTCTTATGCGGAATATTTGGTGAAGAAATATAGTGCTAAACAGACGCATATAATAGATGATGTTGGGCATATGATGTATCTTTTGTATTGGAAAGATATTGTTATTGAAACATTGCATATATAATGAATTTATTTAGGAGACTCATTATAATGAAATATTTTCTGATATATCTTGCAGCCGTCAGCCTTGTCGCGGTAATAATGACGGTATCGGACAAGTCCCGCGCAAGAAAACACAAACGGCGTATTGCGGAGAAAACCCTGTTCGGGACGGCGGTTTTAGGCGGCTCGGCGGCAATGTACCTGACCATGCTTGCCGTTCGGCACAAGACCAAGCACAAGCGGTTTATGATAGGTCTGCCGCTTATAATGATTGTTCAGGCGGCGGCAATTGCATTTGTAATAATCCGTACATAAAAAATTTTTGAAATGTACTTGATTTGCGGCTTGTTAAGTGGTATTATCATATCGTAATATTTCAAACCGATGATTGAGAGTAGTAGCTTCGGAGGGTCGTTAAGTAAGGTTTGGCTTGCAGAGCGAGCTGCGGGTGGTGTAAGCGCAGTAACGGATACCGATGTGAATGGACTCATGAGGGCAAACCGAATACATACCGGTTTTTCAGTATGTGGTAGGGGCGACGCAGACCGTGCGTTATTCGGGGCGCGTATGTCAGTACGTTGCATTGAGAGGCGTTTTTACGCAACTTGGGTGGTACCGCAGGAAATTATCTCCTGTCCCATTAAAGCTGTTTGGCTTTAGACGAATAACGGTACAAAAGTATTTCTCGTCTCGGCAGAGAATTACCTTTATCGTCAAAGTATGGCGGCAAGGGTAAAGGCTCAGCCTTTGGGACGGGTTTTTTGTTTTTATCGGGTACACTAAACTCAAAGCTTTATTAAACTTAAATAAACATCTGCAAGCTGATACTTGCAAAACGAAAGGACGATCTGTTATGAAAAAATTCAAGCTCACATCACTTATCTTAGCGGCGGCTATGGCTGTCGGACTTTCCGCCTGCTCCGGCGGAGACACCGCAAACAGCGGCAATAACGGCGGAAATGCTTCCTCGGACGGTTACAAGGTAGGCGTTATCCAGTACGGAAGCCACCCCTCGCTGGACAACTGCTATAAGGGCGTTGAGGAGGCTCTCAATTCTGCGGGCATTACCGACATCGACCGTCAGGACGGCAACTTCGACAGCGCGACCTGCGACACAATTGCAAAAAATATGGTTGCTAAAAATTACGACATCATTTACGCTATCGCAACTCCCGCCGCTGTTTCGGCATACGCTGCTGCGGCAAACACAGATATCCCCGTAATCTTCTGCGCAGTTTCAGACCCCGTTGCGGCAGGCATCGTTGACGACATGGCTGCTCCCGGCGGCAACTGCACAGGTACTTCCGATATTCTGGACTTCAGCTCGCAGGTTGCTCTTATTCAGGCTCTCCAGCCCGACGTTAAGAAGATAGGCGTACTCTATACAACAAGCGAAGCAAACTCCATTTCCCAGCTTGCAAGCCTTAAAGAGGTGGCAGGTGCAAAGGGCATTGAGATCGTCGAGCAGGGCGTACAGGGCGCTGCGGACGTTCCCCAGGCTGCGGCAACTCTTGCTCCCAAGGTTGACTGCATAAACAACTTCACCGACAACAACGTTGTAAGCAATCTTACAGTTCTTCTGGAACAGGCAAACGCTGCGGGAATCCCCGTTTACGGCTCCGAGGTTGAGCAGGTTTCCAACGGCTGTATCGCTTCTATAAGCATTGACTACGTTACTCTCGGCAAGGTAACAGGCGAAATGGGCGTACGCGTTCTGAACGGCGAAAGCGCGGGAACTATCGCAGTCGGACAGATCACCGAGGGTACTCCCGTTGTAAACACCGAGGTAATGGAGCGGTTCAATATCGCGCTTCCCGAAGCTTATGCAGACGCTGATAAGGTTACGACCAATACAGAAGCGGCTGAATAATTAAAATTATTGCATTGCAATTTTTTGCATGGCGTGAGACTTGTCCCACGCCATGTTATTATATTATTAAGTAAGGCGGGGATTTGAATGAAGGTACTGCTGTTTTGCGCCAAAGGCTTTGAAACAATGGAATTCAGCGTGTTTATAGACGTATTCGGCTGGGCGAGGAACGACCACGGCTGTGACATTTCGGTAGAGACCTGCGGGTTTACAAAACAGGTTGTCAGCACATTCGGCGTGCCAATCATTGTTGACAAGCTGATTGAAAAAATTTCCGCAGACGAATACGACGCATTGGCTGTCCCCGGGGGATTTGAGGAATTCGGCTTTTACGAAGAAGCTTTTGACGAGAGATTTTTAAACATGATACGGAACTTTGACCGTCATGGCAAGAGCATTGCCTCTGTCTGCGTAGGGGCTTTGCCGTTGGGAAAAAGCGGAATACTAAACGGCAGGAACGCCACGACCTACCACCTTAACGGCGGGGTCAGGCAGAAACAGCTTGCCGAATTCGGTGTGAATGTGATTAACGAAAGAATAGTTGTTGACAAAAATATTATTACTTCCTATTGTCCAGAAACCGCTCCCGACGTTGCGTTTGAACTGCTGAAAATGTTAGTCGGTGAAGAAAAAATGCTGACGGTAAAGCAGGCAATGGGTTTCAACGCTAAGTCCGCCCCGATTTGATTTAGGCGAGTATAACTATTGTCATTTTGTGCAAAATATGGTATAATAAATATTATACAATTTTAGCGAGGTAATTTTTATGGATATAGTAATGAACGTTTTGCGTGTAACTCTTGAAGAGGGACTTATGTATGCCCTGCTTGCAATAGGTGTGTATATTACATACAGCATACTGGATTTCCCCGACCTGTCCGTGGACGGCACTATGCCCATGGGCGCGATAGCCGCGGCGGTGCTTATCATACACGGCGTGAACCCTTGGCTTTGTCTGATAATAACATTCCTCCTGGGCATGGCTTGCGGCGCGGTCACGGGACTGCTCCACGTCAAGCTGAATATACGTCCCCTTTTGTGCGGAATTATCGTGTATACCGCCATGCTGTCGGTAAACCTTGTTGTTCTTTTCAAGGGCAACAACGGCACGGCTGTGGCAACATTTTTCCGTAAGCCCACCATTTTCAACAGCGGCATTGCAAATATTTTCCCCGACACATGGAGAATTGTTATACTGTCCTTTATCCTTGTTGTTATCTGCAAAATTATTATGGACTTCTACCTTAAAACCAAGTCGGGACTTCTCCTCCGCGCAACTGGTGATAACGAGCGTTATGTTACAATGCTTGCGAAAGACCCGGGTTACACCAAGATTTTGGGACTTGCAATAGGCAACGGCTTTGCGGCACTGTCTGGCTGTGTTATCGCGCAGCAGAAAGGCTCCGCAGACCAGCAAATGGGCGTTGGTATGGTAGTCCTTGGACTTGCTTCGGTAATTATCGGTCTCAGCGTTTTCAAAAAGGTCAAGTTTATGAAGCCTACCACAATGGTTATTCTGGGAAGTGTTCTGTATAAGGCTTTCCTGTCGGCGGCGCTGGCGTTAAATCTTCCCACCGAGTATTTGAAACTGCTTATGGCGGTACTGTTTACGCTTGCGCTTGTGTTCAGCGAGAAGCTTACGGGTAAGAAAAAGAAAGCGTAAATCCGTAGAACGTGGAAATACATTTTCTGTACAATTTGTGAAAACATTTAATAATCGCTATAAAAACATTTGACTAAACATGGAGAAAAAATGGAACAGATAAAAAGAGTACTGGCGCATTGGAATATAACGGATTTCTCTGTTGCAGAGCGTTACCATGAACAAACGGAGCGAATTTTGTGCCGCATAGAAACGACGGAAAGAGATTATTTTTTAAGAGGTATCCCGCAGGAAAAGGGAGAGGAAACAGTTCGCGGCAACGTGCTTGCTCATTCGTATCTTGGAAACGAGCAGCATATTGCACCAATGATATTTCCCACAGATGAGGGGAAAAGCTATATTTACGAGGGCGAACACCTTTTTTACTTGACCGAATATATTGACGGAAATAATCTTGAGGAGACCGAGGCGGACGAGTATGCTTTGGGAAAGCTGACCGCAAAACTTCACGTACTTAAAGGATATACCCACCCGACAGGTCTTAATTACGATAAATCCCGCTTTTACGGTTGGTTTGCGGAAAAGCCTTTTAAGGCGGATTTTGACCGTATCTTAGACGATCTGCCCGACTTTTCCAAGCAGGAGCAATGCTTTATCCACTCGGACTTAGGTCCGCACAACGCCATGCGCAGGAAAAACGGTGAAGTGGTGTTCATAGATTTGGACGATGCGGGTATCGGTCCGAAATACCTTGATCTGGGCTGGGCGTTCATAATGCAGTTTGTGGACTTCAATCATCAGACGGAAGAAATGCGGTACCGCTTCGACCTTGCTTTATCGTTTCTGCGTGGGTATTACGGAGAGAGAACTCTTTCCCGAAACGAATATGATATGATTTGGCAGGGTGCTGTTTTTATGCACATCTCCTATATGCAGACGTACGGTCCGTATGCTGTGGACTCCCTTTGGAAGATACTGCAATACGGAATGGCTCGGAAAGAGGAGTTGTTGGAAATGTGGTGCAGTACAGATAAAAATTAATGGAGGACTTGAATATGAATGAGGAAATAAAAAACCTTATAGCCGCTGCCGATAAAGCTATAAAAGAAGAAAGATTTGACGACTTAAAAGAATTTTACACGGACGACGCGGTGCTGGTCGTAAAGCCCGGATTAGAGGTCAGGGGCAAGGAAGCTATCAAAGAAGCTTTTATAAAAATTGCCGCTTATTTTAATAACAGCGTAGTCCCTACGCAGGGGAAAATGTTAATGATCGAGGCAGGCGACACGGTGCTGGTTTTATCGCAGACACTTTTGGACGCTGATAATAAGGACAGTTCCGAGTACAGTATGGACCGCAGAGCTACTTATGTGTACAGAAATATCAATGGGAAATGGCTGTGCGCTGTAGATAATTCTTACGGAACAACCTTGCTCGATTAAGATGATTTTTATTAGTACGGACAATAAAATCGTTCGGCAAATCATTGATAAGAGCAATGCGCAAATAACAATACGGAGGACAACTAATGAAACAAAAAACTGTTTGGAAAAAGCTTTTAATAATAACGCTGATCGTGATCGGCGCAGTAATATTAGCTTGTGCAGCCGCATTGATATTATTGGAAGTGCGTACAAATGCTGTTCTTGATGATTTTTCGTCGGTATATGAAAATGAAAAATACCGGAAAAAGGTTGCGGCGGACAATGTGGAAGTAATTACTCAGGACGTTTCCTGCGGGTACGCTGTTATAGAAATGTTTTCGGCGTGGGACGGCAAAAGCGTTACGGAGGAAAGTCTTTACAACGAATACGGCAAGGTCGTTACCTCAACGGGGCAGGCGTTTTGCAATGAAATGAACAAACAATTTCCCGAATACACAACTACAATGCATAAATATTTATCAAATACCGAATTGCTCGACAAGGTCTATGACAGCCTTTCAAACGGGATACCTGTTCCATTTGAGTGGGCGGCGCTGTATAACGATGACTGGACTCTGCATTATTCCCTTATAACAAGCATGGATATTCCAAACGATGAAATTACCATAGCAAATCCGTACGGATATTATGAAACGCTTTCTTTAAACGATTTTTTGGAAAGAACAAGCTTTGAGGCATATTCGGATATGCCGATATATTTTAAATTGGCTTTTGCATTCGGAATATTTGAAAAAAATACGATATTTACGGCAGAATAAATACATATTGCTGATTGAAAGGGGCAAATAAAAATACGGAGGTCAGCACATGGAACAGCACAATAAAATAATAAATGATACTGCGAAAAAAATATTGTCGCCCCATGGGATTTTTCGCAAGGGTTCGTCAAGGATTTGGCTGGACGATAATGACTACTTTCTGACCGTTATAGAATTTCAGCCAAGCGGATATGATAAGGGTTCTTACCTTAATGTGGGATTAACTTTCTTATGGGAAACAACAGAAGATTTAAATGATGCCTTAGTCTTTGAATTAGGCGGCAGGGTATTTGTAAACGGACGGCAATTTACGTCCTACAAAGATGACGAAACGTTTTCGGAAGCAATGGAAAGCTTTGCTTCCGAAGCTCTTAAAGAAGCAGAAGAATACAGAAAATTCAGGGATTTGGAATATGCCAAAAGAACGCTTGGGTTTGTACCGTAAGTAGGGGGGGGTTACCCCCTT
>CAMWVO010000079.1 GCA_947177695.1 uncultured Clostridia bacterium | reverse complement strand
ATACGGCGACAACCGAGATCTACACGCGTTATATCGTCGGCAGCGTCAGTTGTGTATAAGAGACTGTTGCATCTATCTCCTCCGCTGACGAGAACGTAGGAAAGCTTATTGCCGAGGCTATGGAAAAGGTTACCGCTGACGGCGTTATCACAATTGAGGAATCCAAGACCGCCGAGACATACTCCGAGGTAGTTGAGGGTATGCAGTTCGACCGCGGCTATATCACACCTTACATGGTAACCGATACAGACAAGATGGAAGCCGTTATCGACGACGCTTACCTGCTTATCACCGACAAGAAGATCGCTTCCATTCAGGAAATTCTCCCCCTGCTGGAACAGATCGTTCAGAGCGGCAAGAAGCTTGTTATCATTGCCGAGGATATCGAGGGTGAGGCGCTGTCCACACTTATCGTAAACAAGCTCCGCGGTACATTCACCTGCGTTGCGGTAAAGGCTCCCGGCTTCGGCGACAGACGCAAGGAAATGCTTCAGGACATCGCTATCCTCACAGGCGGTCAGGTTATCTCCGAGGAGGTAGGTCTTGAACTTAAAGATACCGAAGTTTCTCAGCTCGGACGCGCTAAGCAGGTCAAGGTTACAAAGGAAAACACCATTATCGTTGACGGCGCAGGCGCTAAAAAGGCTATCAAGGACAGGATCGGTCAGATCAAGGCTCAGATCGAGACTACCACTTCCGATTTCGACAAGGAAAAGCTTCAGGAAAGACTTGCCAAGCTCAGCGGCGGCGTAGCTGTTATCAAGGTGGGCGCGGCTACCGAGATCGAAATGAAAGAAAAGAAGCTCCGCATTGAGGACGCTCTTGCTGCTACAAAGGCTGCCGTTGAAGAGGGTATCGTTGCAGGCGGCGGCGTTGCATACGTAAACGCTATGTCCGCAGTAGCTAAGCTTACCGCTTCTCTCACAGGCGACGAAAAGACTGGCGCGTCTATCGTTCTCAAGGCTCTTGAAGAGCCCGTTCGCCAGATCGCCGCTAACGCAGGTCTGGAGGGCAGCGTTATCCTCGACAAGATCGTCCGCTCCAGAAAGGTTGGCTACGGCTTCGACGCTTACAACGAGACTTACGGCGACATGATCCCCGCAGGTATCGTTGACCCCACCAAGGTAACACGCTCCGCGCTCCAGAATGCGGCTTCCGTTGCGGCTATGGTTCTTACCACAGAGAGCCTTGTTGCCGACATCAAGGAGGAAACTCCCGCAGCTCCCGCAATGCCCGCAGGCGGAATGTACTAATATAACAGGATATAAAAGATAAGAGGCAGGAGTTTCGGCTCCTGCCTCTTTTTTGTACCTTATAAAAAAGCAAGAGACCGAAATCTCTTGCTTTTTTATAATAGTTACTTATTTCCAGCCGTCGGTAAGACGTCTGCAAAGTGCCTTGCCGATATTCTCCAGCGGCTGCTGCTCGGAGCAGGCTCCAAGCTTGTAAGCCTCCATAGGCATACCGTAAACAATACAGGTCTCCTTGTTCTGACCGATGGTATAGGCTCCGTTGTCGTGCATTTTTTTCATACCCTTTGCACCGTCCGCGCCCATGCCTGTCATGATCGCTCCGATAGCCTTTTTGCCCGCGACCTCCGCAACGCTTGTGAACATCACATCAACCGAAGGACAGTGTCCCGAAACCTTTTCGCCCTGATAACACTTGACGAAATAGCCTCTTGCGTCCTTTTTCAGCTCCATGTGGTAACCGCCCGCCGCGATAAGGCAAACGCCCTCGGTAAGCCTGTCGCCGTCCTGAGCCTCCTTGACGTGTACCGCGCAGCACCTGTCAAGGCGTTCGCTGTACATTTTGGTAAACACGGGAGGCATATGCTGTACCACCAGCACAGGTGGCATAGTATCGGGAAAAGATTTTATTATGCATTCCAGCGCGTCCGTACCGCCCGTGGAAGCTCCGAGAGCGACAACATAGCCCTCCCGTGTCCTCTGGGGAAGTCCCGATATATCATCTCTTGACGGGATATTCGGCATGACCCGTCCTACCTTTGCGCCTGTCGAGCCCACAACCGGTACAAGACCGTCAACGCCTGTTTTAGGCGCAGTCTTTGAAGCGATCGGTTTCTGAACGGGCTTTCCTGCCGCAAGTATGATCTTTGTTCCCAAAATAGTGGAGAACGTTTTGTACTCTGCGGGGAGACGGGGCTTTTTGAGAAATCCCGCCGCACCTGCTTCCAAAGCCGAAGCCTCGCTTGCCGTACCCGACATTATGATACAAGGCAGCGGGTACTGCTCCATAAGCTGTTTCAGGAACGTAAGACCGTCCATTTTAGGCATAACAACGTCCATGACGAGAACGTCGGGTTTAAGCTCGCGTATCTTGTCGCGCGCTTCAAAAGCGTCCGCAGCCTCGCCGACAATAACGATATTGGGCGTGCTCTCCAGACCCTTTATGACCGAAGTGCGGAACATAGCCGAGTCGTCAACAATAAGAACCTTTACTTTTTTGTTTTGAATGGTATTATTCATATCACACCGCCTCCGTAAATGCGGGGCGCTCCTTTGCCAATTTATTTGGTAATTCTTCCGGCGTAGGTCTTTGCTCCTTCGGGCTTGACGGAAACTTTCTTATAGACCGCCGGTTTGACATAGGTGTAACGCGTGTTCTTTCCGACGCTTTCCGCGTGACCTATGTAGAGATATCCGTTCTCTCTGGTAACATCGAAGAAACGTTCGATAAGAGCGTTTTTGGTTTCCTGCTCGAAATAGATCATAACGTTGCGGCAGCTTATAAAGTCGTAAGGACGCTGTGCAACTATCCTGTCCATAAGATTGAACTGCTTGTAGGTGATCTGCTTGCGAAGTCTGTCGATGACCTGGAAGCGTCCGTCGGGAAGCTTGGTGAAGTACTTTGTCATCCAATGCTTCGGAACGTCCTTAAGCATATCGGCAGAATAGATACCCGCCTGTGCGACCTTGAGCACCTCGGTATCCAGATCGGTAGCAAGCAGCTTCACGTTCCATGCGGAAGCCTTTGGACCGAAGTAGTCGTCAATAGTCATTACCAGAGTGTACGGCTCCTGTCCCGTTGAGGACGCCGCGCACCAGAAGTTCAGCGTGCGTGTAGCGGCGTTTTCCTTTTCCATCTGGGGCATTATAGTGCTTTTCAGGAACTCGAAATGCTCAGGCTCGCGCATGAAGAAAGTATGGTTTGTAGTAAGCTTGTTAACAAGCTGCATCGTCTCGTTTCCGGTTTTGTCGGCAAAAGCGAAATCAATAAATTCCTTAAAGGATTTAAAGCCTCTCTGGGTAACCGTATTGGATAATCTTCCCTCTATAAGGATACGCTTTTTATCCAGATTTATGCCGTAATTTTTTTTCATGTATGCAACCAAACGGTTGAAATCGTCATCTGTAAGTTTAAGCATTATCCAAACCTCCGATCAATCGGTAATAAGCTTGTCGCAGTCCAGAAGCAGCTTGATCTCGCCGCCTATCTCAATGATCGACTTGATGTAACGGTTTGCGTTTACATTTTTTGAATCGGGAGCCTTGCTGATATCACTGGGCTTGGCAATAAGAACTTCCTGAACTCTGTCCACGATAATTCCCACCTGATCGCCGTCCTCAAATTCAAGAACGATGATACAGGTTCTGTCGTCGTAGGGAATTTCCTCAATACCGAAGCGGTTTCTCACGCTGATGATGGGAACTACCTTTCCGCGTATATTGATAACACCCTTGATGTAGTCGGGAATCTTTGGTACAACAGTGATCTGTTCAACGCTGATGATTTCATTAACATACTTTATTTCGATGCCGTAAATGCTTTCGCCGATATTGAAAAAGAGGATTTCAATACCGTCTGCGGTATAGGCGGATCTTGAACCGCCGGTGTTTTCTGCCATTTAAGATCTTCCTTTCTATATGGAGCAGTCTGTGCGGGGACGTTTTCCGTCCCCAGCCGCGAACCGTTCTTCAGTGCGTCCGCTGTCAGGCGGAGCAAATCAGAAATCGCTGATTACGTTGCTCACATCTATAATAATAGTGATCGAACCGTCGCCCAGTATCGAGCAGCCGCTCATGCCGTACTGCTTGATATTGTAGTTGCCCAGCAGCGTCGGGAAAGGCTTCAGAACCACCTGCTGTTCGCCGATAAGCTCGTCGGCAAAAATGCACGCGCTCTTTCCGTCCGTTTCGACCAGTATCACAATGCCGTCAAACACGTTTTCCGTATTAGGCTTGAGGTCGTAAAGCTGATACAGCCTGATAAGCGGGTAACATTCGCCGTATACCATTATCATTTCCTTGCCCGTGGTATCCTTTACCAGCTGATTGGGCTGAACCTTGAAGGACTGGCGGATAGAATTGATAGGAATGGTGAATATGGAATTGCCCACGGAGATCTCCATGCCGTCCACAATAGACAGGGACAGGGGAATCTTGATAATGAAGCTTGAACCCTGACCGAACTTGGAGTCAACGGAAACGCTTCCGCCGATCTTTTCGATGTTCTTTTTAACAACGTCCATGCCCACGCCTCTTCCGGAGTACTCCGTAACCTGTTCGTTGGTGGAGAAGCCGGGGAGCATGATCATATTGAGTATCTCTTTCTCGGAATACTCGCTTGCGGGCTTGGTAAGTATGCCGTTTCTTTCAGCCTTTGCAAGAACCTTTTCGGGGTCGATGCCCTGACCGTCGTCGGCAATAACTATGATAACTTCTCCCGAAGCATTATATGCGGAAAGGGTGATCTTGCCCTTGGGGGACTTGCCCGCCGCGATTCTGTCCTCCACATTTTCCTCGATGCCGTGGTCCATGGAGTTTCTTACCATGTGCATAAGCGGGTCGTTGAGCTGGTCGATGATGGACTTGTCAACCTCGGTCTCCTCGCCCTCGAAGATAAGTTCAACGTCCTTGCCCAGCTTGACTTTCATATCGCGGACGATACGGGTCATCTTATTGAACGCGCCCGAAATGGGAACCATTCGCATGGACATTACAGCGTCCTGAAGCTCGCCGTTAAGCTTTCTCAGCTGTCTTGCGGACTTCTGGAAGTTATCCAGTCTCAGACCCTTGAGGTCCGGATTGGAGGTAACCATAGCTTCCGTAATAACGATCTCGCCTACCAGGTCGAGAAGCACGTCCAGCTTGTTCAGATTTACGGAGATAAGGGACTGCTTCACACCGCCCTTTGCAGCGCCGGCAGCAGGAGCGCTTTCGGCAGCAGGCTTCGGGGGTTCGGCTTTCTTTGCCGCAGGCTTGGGAGCTTCCGCTTTCTTTGCGGGAGCGGCAGCGGGGGCAGGAGCAGATGCAGCCGGAGCGGCGGCAGGTGCGGGAGCGGCAGCCGGAGCGGGGGCAGGTGCAGCAGGTGCGGGAGCTTCCTCCACGACATAGGACTTAACGCTGGGAGTACCCTCGATCACCTGAAGAACCATCTGCGGCTTATCTGACTTGAAGCGGACTACGAAGCCCTCCTCCACGATGATCTTTGATGTATCTGCATTGTCCTCGATATCTGCGGGCTCGAATGTAACATCCTCGCATACGTCTCTTACATTGTTCACTACCAGCAAAGCGCGGAGATTTTCCATCTTGCAGTCGTCGTCGAAGTGAACGCGCACCGTTGTGACGTTGCCGGACGGATCGCCTGCCGCAGCCTCGGAACCGCGCTCGATTACTTCGCAGTTCTTTACGTTGGCTGTTGTGCGGATAGTCTCCATAATACTGTCGGTAGACGCGCCCTGAGCGGGACGGAACTTAACAAGGAAACCGTCCTTTATAATAGTCTGGGCTGTATCGCCGTTGTTTTCTATGTCTTCGGGTATGTATTCAAGCTCTGCACAGCTTTCGGATATTCTGTTGATTACCAGCAGAGCGCGCAGATTTTCCATCTTGCAGTCGTCCTCGAAGAATACCTTTACCGTTGTAAGTCCCGACGCCGATACAGGCTGTGCGGGAGTGGCTGCCGGTGCGGGAGCCGCGGCGGCTGCGGGTTCAGCAGCAGGAGCGGCAGGAGCAGCTTCTGCCGGTGCGGCAGCTTCCGCAGAAGCGGGAGGTGCGCCTTTCAGTACAGCGGCGAAGTCCTCGATCTTGTTCATCTGCTCGGTAAAGTCTGTTGGGGTGTATTCGTCCTCCTGGAGATTCTCGATCTCAGCTTTCAAAAGGTCGGACGCGCTGAAAATGATGTCATACAGCGTTTCCATTGAAGTGATCACAGGATGATCCTCTCGGATAATGTAGAACATATCCTCGATGGCGTGAGCGAGCTTAGACATATTTTCGAGTCCCATCATGGCGGAAGAACCCTTAATAGTATGCATGGTACGGAAGATCTCGTTGATATCCTCTTCCGCAAAGCTGCTCTCGTTTTCAGTTTTCATCAGAATTTGGTCCAGCTGTTCAAGAAGCGACGTTGTCTCAAAGACGTACATATCCGCCATTGCTTCCATTCCTGCTTCAAATTTTGCCATAAAAACACCTACCTATCAGTTTATACCCCTAAAAGGGTTAATCGATGTAAATCAGCTATAAGAAACCTGCGCGGAGGATAACGCTGCCGCCGCAGCGGAAACCCCTCTGCTGTAAAAATGCTACAGCACGCCATAATATTCTATAGTATATTTTTAATTATACTATAAAAAACTCTTTACTTCAAGACAAAAATGTAATATAATAAGAATAAAGCGGAAAAATTTTTAGGTGGATTTTCGTTCATTTTTAACAAAATAGCACAAAAAAAGGTAAAAAACAAAAAAAATTACCGGTTTTTGATATGATTGGGAAAATTTTCCTAACACTTATATGTAAAATTCTGGAAAGGAATGGCGCGTATGTCAGACTTGTTAAGGGTAACCACCCCCGTCGCACCAAAGGACTATAATCTTAACACAAGCGTTAAGCCTCAGGCTCCCGAACAGGTTTTCGATCTGGGCAACGTGGATTACATCAACAAAACCAATACACGCGACGAACAGCTGGGCGAACAGAATCTCAAGGATCAGGCGGGCGCGGGTCTGCCGCAGATACAGACGGCTATCTCCAAAGACCCTGCTCTTGCAGCGGCGCTGCTGAAAGGCGTGCTCGGCTCAAACACGCTTTCGGCTCTGGGAGCGGCGGGAAACGCCGAGCTGCTCAATAAGGTAACGGAATTTGCCAACGAGATACTTCTTGCCCCAAACGAGCTTATGAACGACATTATCCGTCAGCAGGACGAAGCGACCATGTTCAGCGGCGAGCTTTGGGGTGCGATCAAAGATATGGTTGCGGAGCTTGCGGGAACTCCCGCAGGCGAGGAGGTAAGCCTGGCGGTGCTGGACTTCCTTAAAGCAGCTTCCTCATCTGTGGCGCGGGACGACATCATAACCTCCATATCCTCTTCTCTGCGGTATCTTGCGGGCGAAGCAGCCCAGAGCCGCGAGATAGTAAATCTGCTCTTGCAGACCGCCGACAAGCTCTCCGCGGAAAACTTCGGAGAGGTGAAAAACGACGTACTTGCCCTTGTTGGTTATCTTGAAAAAAGTCTGCTGCTCAGCGACCGCACGCAGAACCTGCTGTCGCTGATAACCTACAATCTTTCGCGGTTCAACGGCGATTCCTCCGCGCTGGGGGACAGCTTTCAGGCGGTGCGGAAC